>JBARIB010000898.1:0-7904 GCA_049799535.1 Allostellaceae bacterium
ATTCCTGGAAGGAGCAGACCCTCCTCAACATCGTCAAACTCCGCTATGCGGACATGCCGATCTTTCTCGAAGTGGCTCAGGTTATTGCCGGGTACCAGCTGCAGAGCGCGATCGGCGGCAGCTTTACCGCTGGCAACTTCACCGCGGGCATCGTCGGTCCCTTCACGGCTAGCGGCACCGCGAACGCAGCAGGCACCTATACCGATCGGCCGACGGTGGTCTATCAGCCGCTCACCGGAGTGGATTTCCTAAAGAGGCTGATGACGCCGATCCCACCGAGTTCCGTACTGTTTATGCTCCAGTCGGGCTATTCTGCAGACCGCATCTTGCCGATCATTCTGGATTCCGTTAACGGCCTCATCAGCGGATCGAGCCGGCACAGACGACCAGCCGACCCGAAATTTACCCGCCTCGTTAGGCTGGTCAGCGAGGGTCAACTTGCCGGCACCATCGAGGCCCGAATCGAGCGTCCAAAGGAAGGTCTCGAAAGCTCACTGATCGTGTTCCCGCCGCGCAACGATCCCTCGGCTATCGCCAGACGTCGGGAGATAACCAGCCTTCTTGGCCTAAAGCCGGATTTGACCCAATTCAAAGTGTACTATGGCGCGTATTCCGGGAAAGCCGATGAAATCGACATGAAGACGCGCTCGATGCTGGAGATCATGCTCGAATTTGCGGCGACAGTGCAGGTTCCCGAGGCGGATGTCGCCGATGGGAAGGCCGGGCCCGGGGCGGTCAGCTCCCGCCCGGAGGAGCCCCTAGGCGGCCCGCCGATGCGGATCCTCGTAGGAGAGGCCGCGCCTAAGGACGCATCCGTCGCCGTGCAGTACAATAATCGGTGGTTCTGGATCGCCAACACGGACATCCAATCGAAGACCACGTTTGCGATCGTGATGCTGCTGTTTTCGATCTCCGAGACGGGCATCAAGGGGGGTGCGCCCGTCGTTACCATCCCGGCCAACCAGTGAGGGCCGTCGCTGACGGGGCTCAGCCTCGAATACAAGCGCCATGGCACCACCACCCTGTTCGCCGCCCTGGGCGCCGCGACCGGCCTGGTCAGGGGGGCCATTACCGACGCCGCCGAAGGGTCGAGTTCCTGCCCTTCATGAACCGCACCTTCACCGCACATCCCGGCCAGGAAATTCATGCCATCTTGGACAACCGGAACACCCACAAGCCCAAACACGACCGCTGGCTGGCCCGACACCCCAACGTCCACTTTCACTTCACCCCGACCCATGCCGCGTGACTGAACCAAATCGAAGTCGGGTTCTCGATCCTCTCCAGCAAAGCCTTGTCCGGCACCAGCTTCACCTCGCCGGGGCAGGTTCGCGACCAGATCGACGCCTTCATCGCGGCATACAATCAAGACGCTCAGCCTTTCGAGTGGACAAAGCAGGTCGTCTTCCCGCAGCACCCAAGGTCTAAATACGTCTATTTAACGCAACTAGGTACTAGAGCCGGAGCAGATAGGAGATCTTTATAAATTGTCACTGCTGTCCGGTCAATAACCGAATAGGTTCAACTGGTTAGTTATTTGCAAAGTATCGTATTTGGGATCGTCCTGGGCAAGTGCTTGATGTCTGAGCATTCTCTCGAAGAGGGTGACCGAGAGGATCTGTAGCAATGTGTAGAGCGAGGCGTCCAGGGCGAGCCGCTTCTTGACGATGGCGACCAGGACGTAGACCGAGACGGCGATCCAGATTTGGGTCTTCACGGCATTTTCGGACGTCCCGAAGAAGCGTTTGATCCGCCGATGCTGTTTGATCCATTTGAAGAACAGTTCGACCTGCCAGCGGTTTGTTGGATGCGTCAGCAACAGCGGTCCGGATCGTCGCGGATCGCCCTGGAGCGAGCCTTCCTGCTATCTTTTTCATCAAACTTGCAGTATTGACGTCTGCTTAACCCAAAATTCGAAACATATTCATCTGCAATTCGACCCCACTACTTTAAAAATATCGAAGCACAACCGAGTAAAATTGGAACAGAAAGGGATCGACGAGTCGCCAAAAATAGTTTTCTGTTCGCCCGCGGTTTAGATCCCATTGGTGATGTGCCGGCGGGGGCGGGTGACAGCTTTTTAAGGGGCTCGGGAAATGGCATCGATACCGGGTGGTCAGTTCACGTTCTTTGCGACGGATAACCCGATGAACGTCGCGGTGACGGGCGCCGGGCAGTCCCCGCCGCCGGCGGTCCCTGGCGATTTCAATCTCAATGTGATCACTGGATCCCCGGGCGGCTCCTACTCGCTGCCGCCAGGCTATCAGGGGGTCGCGCTGCTCTCGAACCAGGGTCACATGGTCACTCTGGCGGCGGGAGATTACGGCGTCTCCGTTACCGGCGACGGCCCCGACACGATCCAGGCCGGCTCCGGCAACGACACGATTTATGGCGGCAGCAGTCCCGACTCGATCATCGGCGGCTCGGGCCATGACCTGATCTTTGGCGGAGGCGGCGACGATACCATCATGGGCGGTAGTGGCCCGGACACGATTTTTGGCGGGCCGGGTCATAACACGATCGAAGCCGGCAGCGGCCCGACGACGATCTACGGCGGGCATGGCGCAGGACCGTTCGGGGATGCGGGCTCGAGCGGGCAGGGCGGCGATTTGTTCGGGAATGCCTTCGAGAATTTCCCCTTCGGCATCGGCGATGGGAATGGGCTCGGCGGCGATCTTTTCGCGCAGGATGGGGGAGACGGGCAGGGCACCGACCTGTTCAGGGAAAGCCTGAATGACCTCTGGGCCGGCGTCCCCGGCGGAGATCATTGGCAGCAGCTCTTCAATGAGATCGAAGACCGGTTCTTTGGTCCCGGCAATGGCGGGTCTGGTGGTGACGTGATCACCGGCGGCAACGGTCCAGACCTGATCTATGGCAGTGACGGTCCCGATACGATCACCGCCGGCAGCGGCCCCACGACGATTTTCGGCGGAGGCGGCGGTGATGTGATCGCCGGCGGCAGCGGCGCCGATCTGATTTATGGCGGCAGCGATGGCGACACGATCCAGGGCGGCAGCGGGCACGACACGATCTATGGCAGCTCCGGCAACGATTTGATCTATGGCGGCAGCGGCGCCGATACGATCGATGCCGGCTCCGGTAACAATACGATCTACGGCGGCAGCAGCGCCGATCTGATCGGGGAGAGCGGGCCGGGGGCCCACGACACCGTCTTCGGCTTCGACCACGCCGGCGGCGATGCGATATCCTTTGCCGGCGAGAATTCGTTCACCGACAGCTTTGTCGTCGCCACCGCGCAGCAAGACCACGGCAACACGACGATTACCTTGCCCGACGGCTCGACGATGACCCTCGTCGGTGTCAGCCATATCGACAGCAGCTTCTTCCATTAGCGGCTGCGGCGCCGGCTTTCCTGAGGCCGGCGCACCGGGTGCCGCCGACTGCAATTATAAATTGCATCTACGGCATCCCGCTGCTGCATCTGCAGCAAATCTGCAGCAAAGTTTCTCGTGTACGTTGTAGCGTCATCCGGCCAGGCGCCGAAGATGTCCGCCCCAGCGCGCCGGATATTGGCGCGCCGGCCGGGACAATCGACAGCGCTTTGAACTGCCGCCCGCGCCGCCACCCGATGGCGGTTGTGAGCGCCGATCACCCGTCAACACCTCCTTGATCCGACTGGGGGTCGGTTCAATACCCTCAGCACCTGAATTATGCAATGGCAACGAGGCAAATTTGTGACTTCGTCACTGCAAGACCCCCGCGCCTTATCTGTGACCTGTTGGCGTTGGCAAGGCCATAATCCGGCCGGTCAGGCAGGGCTGGTGACCCTGATCGTCAGGCGGCCTCGCCTGTCGAAATTCCGGGCGACCTGCCTTCGGTACAATTGCTCGAGGCGCATCATCCCACTCTGAAGCACATTGGCAGTTCCCGGGCGCTGAGTATTGTTACTCACACGTCGCCGGCCAGGTATATTTACCGCGCGCTCAGATCGCGCGGCTAACGATGCCCATCACCAGTAGCGGCCATCGCGGTGACAGGCGCAGGTAGGGAATGCGGTAAACCGGCCTTTTCAACGTAGTCAAAGAGGGTGCGGTACCGATCCGGATACGCTTTGTGGCATTCAGAATAATCGGCCCGATCAAACAGAGCTTGGAGCCCCGCTCCAGCTCGGACTTCCGCCAGTTCGACCCAGGGTAGGCAGAAGTGGTCACAGAGCTCCTTCGTTCGCATGTCATGAACGATCCATAATGATCGCACTCCCGCGATTATTGCCGTCATGTTCCCATGGAGGCGAGTGCCATACGAAAAGCAGTAACGCCGCATATGGTCAATCCACGCCTCAGGCCGGCGGAATTGGAAAAAATGATTTCTGACCCAGCTCTCGTATTGTGCACGATCAATGAGGCCCTTCTTGATAGCTTCCATAACATCCCAACTAAATTTCAGGGCGGTTGACCTTGACGCCTCGCAATTCTGGGATTTGAGATCTTCCTCGGCGCCGTCTCCCTGGCCAATTACATCAAAGCCATTTGACATTGCCTGATTGATAAGAGCGGCCTCCGCCTGCGCGTCGCTGAAATTGAAAGCGATTTTGTCAGGCGCCGCCGCAATCGGGTCGAAAAGCGTCCAGTCAAACTGTGGTGAACGATGCCAAAAAATCGATTGGCACCCGACCACTTCGACATTCTTCACACCCAACTTGGCGCAGGCATCGGCGGTGAACGCGCCCCGCACTGCGACTTTGCGGGAATGATCGGAGATAACCCTGAGCAAGCGAATTGTTTCCGTCGCAACAGAAAATTCGAATGGGCCATTCAAGGGAGCCTGCGAACCCAAACCGAAGACGACTACAGGCAATCGAGCGCGCTCGATGTTCTTCGCGAGAGACACTTGGCTCGCTACAAGCTTGTCAATCGAAGGGTGATCCCCAGGCACTCCGAGCCTGATTAAATTTGCCGTGACGAACACAATGTGAGAGTTCTCAGTCCTGAGCCGCTCGATTTCCTCGTCCGTCCAATCACCAGGCCGCTTATATTCGATGTATTTTGCGATGATCCGCCTAGCGGCCGCAGCGTGTATCATGTTTCCGCTGTTGTCGTCTCCTCGCCAACTCCAAGGCTCGACACCAGTAACTGCTGGTATTTGAAAATTGTTGCTAGGTGTATGCTTGAAGGCCGCAGATTCGGCGGCCGGAGAAAAGGTCGCAGTGGTCATGCTGCTCTCTCTAAGGATGCCATCTTAATCTCACTCGTGGCATCGCCTCGCCTGTTCGCAGGAAATCGGTGGGCGCGACAAGTTCACTCGTTTCCCGAGCCTCTATCACTCGGAACCCCGCCGCCCCCTAGCTCGTCGCAGTCCTATCGGCGACTTTGATAGCGACAGTAATCTTCTCGTTCACCAAACCCCACAATCGGCCGACATCAGCGAAGGCGGTGCCTTTGACGTGCTTCTGAATGATCTCATCTGCCCACTGAATGGCCATTGCACACCTGTTACAGTCTTATAGTAAACGTTAGGTTTAGGTTTGGTTAAGAGCGGATTGCGACTGATCACATCACCAAGGAGCGCAGCGTTTTGTTTTAGCTGTTCAGACCGAGTGCCAATCACCCTAGGTCTGCCAATCCGCCGCAGCGATAGATCCCGTATGTGTCGTCACCATCAATAGCATTGCATGCCCATTGGGGCGAAGCTCGGATCAGCTTGGTGATGAAGTCGGTGTCAGCGCAGTCCGGTTCCACCGACAAGGTCACCCGCACCTCTCCGGCAATGGTCAGCTCTGTGCTCAATGGCTCGCCCGCGGCAGATCACACCGTAATCCGGGAGCGACTGAAGTGACCGATAGTCGCGCTGCCCGGCTCTAAAACCGATGCGGTTACGATCGGATGGGGGGCGAGTCGCCGCATCTTGTTCCACATGAGCCGAGTGGCTGACCATCCACCTCGGCCGCATCTGTCATACCTTCGCCGCAGGCCATTGCATCGAAATCGATGTGACCAGCAGCAATTCTCGCATCGCGCCCGCAACACCAATGGCGGCAACCCGGTGCCGGGCGAATGCCGGCGAAGCCGACATCCTGGTCGCGATCAACACGGTGCATCACGCCGCGCCAGCGTCGTCTTTTCTCGAACTCGCAGTATTGACGTCTGCTTTACCAAAAATTAGAACCACATTATTTAGCAATTCGAGCCCATTAGTTTCGAAATATCAAAGCACAACCGAGTAAAATTGGAACAGAAAAACATCGACGCACGCGTCAAAATAGTTTTCTGTTCGCCCGCGTTTTGATTTCGAGAGTCACTGTGCCGATGGGGCAAGTGACAGCTTGCGAAGGGCTGGGATATGGCATCGATACCGGGTGGTCAATTTACGTTCCTTTCGACGGGCATGCCGCTCAACGTCGCGGTGACGGGCCCTGGGCAATCTCCACCACCGCCGATCTTAGGCGATTTCAATATCGACCTGGTCACCTCGCCGCAGGGCGGATCCTATTCGCTGCCCCAGGGCTATCAAGGGATTGCGCTGCTCTCCGACCAAGGTAACACGCTCAATCTGCTGCAAGGAGATATGAGCGTCCACGTTACCGGCCGCGGCCCCGACACGATCATCGCCGGCTCCGGCAACGACACGATATTTGGGGGCAGCGCACCCGAGGTGCTCATCGGCGGCTCCGGCCAGGATCTAATCTCGGCTGGGGATGGCAGCGACACGATTTATGGCGGCAGTGGCCTCGAGACAATCCGCGGCGGGTCGGGCAATGACGTCATCTACGGCGGCAGCGGCCCCAGTGCGATCTATGGCGATGCCGGCGATGACACGATCGTTGGCGGGACAGGCTCCGAGACGATCCGCGCCGGGGATGGCGACGACCTGATTTATGGTGGCGGCGGTCCCAGCATGATCTATGCCGGTACTGGCAACTACACGATCTTTGGCGGCAGCGGCCCCGAGACGATCCGCGGAGGATCAGGCGATGACCTCATTCACGGCGGCAGTGGGCCCAGCGAGCTCTATGGCGATGCGGGCAATGACACGATCATTGGTGGAACCGGCCCTGAGACGATCCGTGGTGGCGACGGTGACGATTTGATTTATGGTGGCAGCGGCCCCGGCGTGCTGTATGGAGGCACTGGAACTAATACGATTTATGGCGGGGCCGGTCCCGAGACGATCTATGGGGGGGCAGGCCAGAACCTCGTCTATGGGGGAATGGGCCCTAGTATGATTTATGGGGGCGCCGGTAACGACACGATCTTTGGCGGCAGCGGCCCTGAGACGATCCGTGGCGCAGATGGTAACGATGTGATTTACGGTGGCAGTGGTCCCGGATTGCTCTATGGCGGCGACGGCAATGACACGACGTTTGGGGGAGCCGGACCGGACACGATCTATGGCGGATCGGGCGACGACGTGATTTACGGTGGCGGTGGCCCCGGATTGCTCTCTGGTGGGGACGGCAATGATACGATGTTTGGCGGGGCCGGGCCGGACACGATCGACGGCGGATCGGGCAACGATGTAATCTATGGCGGCAGTGGCCCCGACACGATCGATGGCGGATCGGGTAACAATACACTATTCGCAGGAAGCGGCGCGGACAGGATCAGCGAGAGTGGACCCGGTGCCCACGATACCGTCTTCGGCTTCAACCATGCTGGCGACGATGCGATCTCGTTTGCCGGGGAGAATGTTAATACGATCGAACAGGTCGTCGCTACCGCGCAAGACAGTTCTGGCAATACGATGATCACTTTGCCCGACGGCTCGACCATTACCCTCGTCGGCGTCGGTCACATCGACAGCAGCTTCTTCCACTGAGCTGCGCTGGTGGCGCAATGGCGCCGGCACCAGCGCAGCTCAGTGGAAGACGCTGCTGTCGATGTGACCGACGCCGACGAGGGTAATGGTCGAGCCGTCGGGCAAAGTGATCATCGTATTGCCAGAAC
>JBARIB010000899.1:0-2322 GCA_049799535.1 Allostellaceae bacterium
CCCTTGGTTTCCTCCAACCACCTTGCCACGCGCTGTGACGGCGTGTTCTGAGGGTCAATGAGCGAGACGAGGTTAGGTACTGCAAGGTTCTGACCCCCCTCTGTCGAGGACGTGGGCGACGGTGCTCAGCACCGCAGCCGCCCTGAAGGGCTTGTGCAGGAACCCGGCATAGCCCTTACATCTTTTGACGACCGCCTCCTCGCCGAGCGCACTCATCATGATGACCGGGATGCGCTGGTAAGCCGGCTCCGACGCCATCGCGCGCAGCATTTCACCGCCGCTCAGTATCGGCATCATGAAGTCCAGCAGGACCACGTCGGGTTTTTTCTCGGACAATCTCGCGAGGCCCTGCTTGCCGTTGCACGCGGTGAGTACCCGATAGCCCGCGTCGGTAAGGACGGTCTCTAATACGTCGATGATGCCAAACTCATCGTCGACCACGAGCACCGTTGGCATGACTATTGCCCGCGAGGTGGCCGAGCCGCGCTGTCCGCGGGCAGTTCCTCGCTCTTCAGGTGAGGGAAACCGCTGAGAATGGCCTCAGCGCTGTCGAACATACGGGCGAGTTCGAAGCCGGCAGACGTGATTTGGAACTCCCGCAGTGACGAGTCGAAGTCGCTGTCGCGCATCTTGACGATCGAGATCAGCCGACGCAGTTGCGACCTTAGCTCGACGTACCGCAACAGGATCAAATTTTCGGCGACTGTAGACAGGCCGATTGTCGGCCCCTCGCTCACTGGACCTATCAGGTTCCGCGTCTCGGCAGTGTAGAACGTGGTCACGTTGAGTACGCGAAACTCGTTCGCCAGCGCCGTCAAGAAGCGGCCGATGCGATGCGGCCGGTCGGCAGCAATCTCCTGGAACCCGAGAAGTCCGTCGACGACGAGCCGCTTCACCCCGCGCCGCCGCACAACCTCGAGAAGCGGGTTGCCGAGCGCGTCGAGGATGTCCTCGGTAGGTGGGTGCCAGAGGATGTCCAAATGGCCTTGCTCGATGAGGCTATCGAGCCCGATGCCGATATGGGCCGCCTTCACTCGCAGCCGCAGGGGCATCTCGTAAAAGCCGAAAAACAGCCCGGGCTCCTCGGCGCTGGATTGCGACAGAAAATGCAGACCCAGGCTCGTCTTTCCCGAACCCGAGGCGCCGAGCACAAGGGTTGTCGTGCCGCGCGGTATCCCGCCGCCGAGCATCGCGTCGAGCTGAGCGACGCCGGTGGCGCATCGCTCGTCGGGCCACCGGTCAGCGGCCGAAGGGCGGGCGAGCAGCACCTCGATGCGGGGATAGACGACGATGCCCGCGCGGGTGATCCGGAAAGAGTGCCGGCCGCGCAGGGCATCGGTACCGCGCAGCTTGCGTACCTCCAGTTCCCGTTCGGCTTGCGTCCCGAACAGCACATCGTGAAGCTCTATGAGCCCATCCACCATCGTGTGTTCAGGGTGGTACTCGTTGCGGCGGCCATTTGTAAGAAGCAACGCCGTGCAGCTTTGGATGGCGATGTGGGCTTGAAGCTCGTGGATGAACTTCCTGAAATCTCGGTCCGATCCGCTCGCCTCCTCGGTGACGACGAGACCATCCAGGACGAGCAATGTCGCCTCATGCGTCCGGATCTCCCGCCGCAACAAATCGAGAAATCCTTTGATCCCGTCTTCCTCGAGGACGCGGAAGCCGTTGACGTAATAAAGACCGTCGGGAATACGCGCCGGCTCAAAAAACGACATTGTCTGCATGTGCTGCATCATACGGTCGTGCGTCTCCGCTAGGAGCGTGACATAGATCGCATGGTGCCCGGCGGCGACATGATTGAAGCAGAACTGGTTTCCAAGGATCGTCTTGCCCGTCCCCGGCTCGCCTCGCACGATATAAATGCCCGCCTTGAGAAAACCGCCTCGCAACACGGTGTCGAAACCCGGGATGCCGGTGGGTACCCGCTCAAACAGCGTCGACCGGCCGACATCGCTTGGATCGGTAGGCATCGCTCTCCTACGCTGCCGAAATCGGCAAGATCACGGTGAATGTCGACCCCTGGGCAGGGCAGCTAGTCACACGGATTTCACCATGCATCGTATCGACGAGCTGGCGGACATACCAGAGTCCGATGCCGAAACCGCCCTGCTCGCGCCGGGTCACCGCCCGCTCGAAGGCGCCGAAGATACGAGCCTGGTCTTCGTCTGAGATGCCGATGCCGTGGTCTTGTACGGTCAACCATGCCTCGGTGCCGTCACGGACCAAGGAGACCTCGATCGGCTCGCCCGCGCCGTACTTGACGGCATTGGACAGGAGATTATCCGCGATCTGCTCGACAGCCAATTGATCGAGCAGCCC
>JBARIB010000900.1:0-6899 GCA_049799535.1 Allostellaceae bacterium
AGCCTGCAGGGCCCATCGTGCGGCGGGCGGCTGAGCTGTTGGCCGGCGCCCGGCAGCCGTTGATCCTGGCCGGTCGTGGCTCACGCGACCCTGAAGCCTGGCAGCGGCGCGTGGCACTGGCTGAGGCGATCGGGGCCCGCGTAATGACCGACCGCAAATCCGGTGCGACGTTTCCGACCGACCATCCGCTGCACGGTGGCGGCTCCGAGCTGATCGTCAATTCCGATGTGATCCTGAGCCTCGACTGGGTCGATCTCGCCGGCACCTTACATACCGCCTATGGTGGCAAACCGGTCGAGGCAAAAATCGTTCAGGTGTCGATTGACCAGTACGTCCATAACGGCTGGAGCATGGACTATCAGGGCCTGCCGCCGGCCGATGTTCATGTGCTGGCCGAGCCCGACGCCGCCCTGTCATCATTGCTCGCCGCGGTCAAAGAATTGCGGCCGAATGCGCCTCCCATGCCCGAGCCGGCGTCGCGGCCAGGGCCGCCGCCGCTCGCGGCGCTCGAGGACGCCTCGATCATCGAAGTGCCGCACATCGCGACGGCGCTCAAGGAAGCGCTCGGCGATAGTCCGGTTTCAATGCTGCGCCTGCCGCTCTCCTGGGCCGACGGGCTATGGGAATTTCGTCATCCGCTCGACTATCTCGGCACCGATGGCGGCGGCGGCATCGGCTCGGGGCCGGGCATGTCGGTTGGCGCCGCGTTGGCGCTGCGCGACACGGGGAGCGGCCGGTTGCCGGTGGCGGTGCTCGGCGACGGCGATTTCCTGATGGGCGTCACGGCGTTGTGGACCGCGGTGCGCAACGAGATTCCGCTGTTGATCGTCGTCGCCAACAACCGCTCGTTCTTCAACGACGAACTCCATCAGGAGCGGGTCGCGCGCCAGCGCGGGCGGCCGGTCGAAAACCGCTGGATCGGGCAAGCGATCCGGGGCCCCGATATCGATCTGGCGACGATGGCGCGCGGCCAGGGTTGCACCGGCATCGGCCCGGTCGAGGATCCGAGGCAGCTGGTGGCGGCGATCCACGAGGCCGTCGCCGCGGTCCGCGCCGGCAAGGTCTGTGTCGTTGATGTGCGGGTCGCCATCGGTTACGCCGCCGACGCCACCGCGGCGATCCTACAGCGCACACCACGGTAATCTTGTTCTACCATTGCCAGCACCAAGTGGTTGCAAGTACCTTGGTATCCGCTCGGCAAAGCCGGGCCGCTCCGTGAGCGGGGCATCATCGGGAGGATCGCTTGCTAGAACTTTTAGAGCGTCAGAAGAAGCTGACGGCCAATCAGTGGAAAATCGCCGGTGCTGCGACGCTCGGCGACATGCTCGATTTCTTCGACTTCTTCCTGATCGGCTTCGTTTTGGCGTTTGTCGTGAAGGAGTGGCATCTGACCTATGGGCAGTCGGGCGCGATCCTGCTCGCCTCGGGCGTCAGCGCGCCATTCGGCTCGAACCTTTACGGCTGGATGGCCGACAAGATCGGCCGGCGCCCGGCGCTGATCACCGCCGTGCTCAACGTCTCGCTCGCTACCGGGGCGATGGCGCTGACGCCGGAAGGAGGGTGGATCTACCTTGTCGCCTGCCGCTTTTTCGTCGGGTTCGGCGTGACGGGCTTGTACTCGGTGGACATCACCCTGATGCAAGAGTTTTCTCCGGCCCATAAGCGCGGCTGGTTCACCGGGATCACCACGACGATGCTGCCGGCCGGCTCGTTGCTCGCCGGGTTGCTGGGGGCGTTTGCCGCGCCCTATATCGGCTGGCGCGGGATGGTGGCGGTTGGGTTGCTGCCTGCCTTCCTGTGCTTGTACATCCGCGCCTTCGTCCCTGAATCGCCGCACTGGCTGCTGCGTCAAGGCCGGGTGGAAGAGGCGCGGCAGGCGCTCGCCTGGGCGCTGAAAATGGATCCCGCTCAAATCACGCTGCCGGCGATCATTCCGGCGATTGAGCACACGCGCTGGCTTGAGATCTTCAAATATCCGCGCAGCATCGTCGCCGGGTGCCTCACCGGGCTGACCCAGACTGGCGGCGTCGGACTTGCCCTGTGGCAGGTGACGCTATTTGTCATGGTATTGAAGATCACTCCGCCCGAGGCGTCCAAATTGGTGATCTGGTTGAGCTTGTCGGCGATTGCCGGCCGGTTCTTCTGCTCATGGATCTCGGATGCGTGGGGACGCCGCGCCTCCGGCATCTTTGCCTGCCTGATCGCAGCCTTCTTTATGTTCATGGCGGGCTATCTGCACGATGTGTTCATCGGCGGCGTGTCGATGTTCTTCCTGATGATTTTGCTGCAAAGCTTCTTTGGCAGCGGCAACTACTCGATTGTCGGGCCCTATATGGGCGAGATGTGGCCTTCCCGGCTGCGTGGCAGCGGCATGGGATTCGTCTACGGCATCGGCAATCTCGGCAAGTTCATCGGCCCGCTCGGGCTAGCGCTGATCGCCGGTTCGTCGAACTACGTGAAGCCGGAGGTAACCATGGGCGCGTTGATCCCCGGTTTCGCCTACTTCGCCTTTTGGTACGTTCTCGGTGCGGTCGCCTTCTGGCTCATTGGGATGGAGACGCGCGGCCGCACGATCGACGAGATCGACAACGCGCTCGATCGGTCGCGCCACGCCGCGGCAGAGCCGGTGCATCAGACCGCCGGCGACTAACAGGGCCGGGCCGCGTCAGGGTTCTCGCGCCAGTCGCACCAGAGGAAACCGGGCGCGAGCTGCGTCAAGGCTCGGGCAGCCGATCTGGGGCCAAAGAAGTCGAAGCCGCTGCCAAGGACGGCTTCTTAGCAATGCGGAGCTAAATCGCCGCGATCGCTTCGATCTCGATCAGAAATTCCGGCTGCGCCAGGGCCGCGACTGCCACCAGGGTGGAGGCTGGCATCTTCTTGCCGAAGAATTCCTCGCGAATGGCGGCGTACTCGGCGCGGTGGCGGATATCCGTCAGATAGGTGTTGACCTTGACGATGTTCGCCATCGTGCCGCCGCCGGCCTCGACTTGCGCCTTAACCGCCTGCAACGCCGACCGCGCCTGCGCCTTGAAGTCGCCGGCATGCGCCACATTGCCGTTATCGTCATAGGCAACCTGGCCAGCGATATAGAGGATTGTCTCTGCCCCAGTCACCTTGACCGCCTGAGAATAGCTCGGCGGATCCCAAACGCTCCGTGCGGCGTATTGCTCGATCTTGGCCATGGCTCGGCCCCCTCGCAGTGGAACAGTAGGTAGGCTAATGGCCGACTTAGGCGGGCGTCAATTCGCGATATCGTAATTCGTCGGAGTCGGGCCGAAGTATTAGTCATCTCGACAGCGCCGCCTAGATTGGGCTAGGTTCAGAACCAAACGAGAACGGAGGGCGCAACGTGACACGAGCATCATTGCAGACGCAACGCCAGGCCGAACGGCGCTTTCCGGTACGAGTGCGCATTGCAATCCCCGCTGAGGGCCTGGGCCGCCAACTCGAGACGATGCATGCCTGGCTCGACGAGACCTGCGGCCCCGATGGCTGGGCGACGGCGCCGAGCGGGCTCGTCGGCATCGTCAACGACGCGATCGCGTTTTATTTCGAGGATGCCGCTTTCGCGCATGCATTTGTTGCCCGCTTCTGTTGCGGTTATCGGATTCAAAGCGTCGAAGGCGCTTTCGCGGTCCGCAAGGATGTAAAGGCGACACGGCGCGCCGCACCGGCACATAAGACGCCATGACAAAAGGCGCCGCCTGCCGGTAGATGCCTTAAGCTGGGCCGGGCTGGCGGCAACGACCTTTGCCGCGGCCCTGCTCTATGCGGTAAGCGGGTTCGGCTTTGCCGTACTCGCGGCGCCGCTGTATCTATTGTGTGTCGGTCCGGCAAGGGCTGTTCAACTCGTCATCATCATCTCGACCGCACTGTCACTCACAGTGGTTTCGGGATTGCGTCGTGCTATTGCCCCGGCATTGCTGGCGCGGCTTGCCGTCGGCAGCCTCGCCGGGCTGCCGATCGGCCTACTCGCTTTCCGTTACGCTGACCCGCTCCTGGTGAGGCTTGCGATAGGCGCGCTCATCCTGGCCTTCGCCGCGTTGATGGTGGTTCGCCGGCGCCGGCCCAGCCAACCGCGGCCGGTGCTCGCGATGACTTCCCCTCGCGACCTGGTCGCCGGGATTTTTTCGGGAATATCGAGCGCGTTAGTAGGCATGGCGGGCCCCCCGGCACTGATCTATCTGCTGCTGGCGGGGGCAGGCGCGACAACCGTGCGCGCAACGCTCCTCGCATTCTTTGCCCTTTCTTATGGCGCGACGCTGATTTCCCATGCCGCGACTATCGGCGTCCCCGGCAATACTTGGGCCATTGCCGGGACGCTGGTCCCTTTTGCGTTCCTGGGCGGCTGGGCCGGCCGGCCGATCGGTGATCGCCTCGGTGCGGAGACGTTCGCGATCCTGGCCATCGGCTTGTTGACGGCGGCGGGTCTCTACACGGTCGCCGCGGCCGCCACAGAGCTTGCGAGACTGAAACCATGAAATTGCGCTGCGGCAAATCGACCTGCGCAATCAAGACGCGCAGCCGTGACGCAACCGGCAAAGCCGGGTATGATTGGATGTCCTTGCGCGACCGCCGAATGCCGCGGATCTTAACCATTTATCTGGGATGACGCGGCGACGCTTCGCGTAAGGCGTCAACGGAACACTTGAGGGGTGTGGATGACATCATGATCGGCCCTCCGGGATTGCCGAAATACGGCCGCCGGGTCTTTGCCTTTGCTGCCCGGGAGCGAAGCCGATCGCGGCCGCATCATCACGGATGGAAGTGGGTTACCGGCCTCTATCTTGCGGGTGTCCTTGCGCATTTCAGCCACCACATGGTTGACCTGCCGGACGGCAGCGACCCGCCCATTGAGGCGTTGACGAGTGTTCCGCTGAGCCTTGTCTGGCCAGCCGATTTGATGAAGACGCTGATCACGCTCGGCTGACCGCGTAAACGCGGCGCAGCGCCCGCTTTCCGGCTGCGCAAAGACATATCCGCGCAATGTCGCAAAGCGATGGCAGAGCCGCCTTACACTCTCCTTTGGGCGGAATGACGGAGTATAAGCGAAGTCGTTCTACGAAGGGGGACAGCAGAATGCACACGAGGATTTGCGCTGGGCTCAGCTTGGCTCTCGGCTTGGCGGTGTTCCCGGCTGCCGCGACGAAGGCGCCGGGGAGAGCGGCTCCGGCCTGTTCGGCAATCACCTTTCGGCCACTGCCGCCGGGCATGACGGATGGCGGGCATCAGGCGGGCATGTACCGGTCCCGGTATGCGCGGCTCGAACTATACGGTGACGTCAAACAGGGTAATCCCGTCGACTATTACGTCGTAGCGAGCGGCAAACGCATCGGCGCCGCTCCGGCCAATCTGCCGGAGGCAGCCGCGAACTGCGCCAGCGCCAAGAAGATGCCCAAACCCGAGACGCCCTCCCCCTCATGCACCGGTCAGCGTTTTAGGGTGCTCATAGCCCATTCTGGGAACGAGCGCCTTGCCATGCTCTATGGGGAGGACGGCGGCAATTGGCATTTCTGCTCGGCCGGCACTTTCTAGCGTGCTCGGCTAACCACAGATGCTTTGATTTGGGGCGCTTGCTCAACGGTACAGCAGGAGCACAGCTGGTCCGGGAATGAGGTCCGGACGCGATCCGGCAATCCCGGCCCGGATCGGCCCCGCGCCCGCCGCGAAGGCCCGGACCTATGGATATTCGTTACAAGAACCGTGCCAGCTGGCTGCTGGGACCAGCGTCATGCCCTTTTCCGCTTCTGCGATGGGCGGCCGCCCGGATCAGCCTTCGTCCGGCCCGATAGGCGGCGAGAGACACGTTTCCCAGGGGCGATCGGGGTCTCCTCTGCCTCGATTTCCCGCAATGCGCGAAGCCAGTGCTCCTCATGCCTACCGTGCGGCTGCCCCTCGGCTAACCACAGCGCATAGGCCCGCCGCTCGACGCGTCTCTGCCTTTCCGCATCCATATACAAATCCCCCGCTCTACCCCGCGGACAACGTAGTCTCGGGTGGTTAGCTCGGCAAATACCACTGGCCGGAGCGCTTGTCGGCGGCATGCTGGCACTCCTAAGATGGCGAATCGTCTGTTTCGAGGGGAATGGCGATGCCACACCTGATCACCGATGACGGCGTGCGCCTCTATTACGAGGAGACCGGTTCCGGCACCCCGATCGTCTTCGTCCACGAATTTGCCGACGACTACCGCGGCTATGAATTGCAGTTGCGGTATTTCGGGCGGCGCTATCGCTGCATTGCCTACAATGCCCGCGGCTATCCTCCCTCGGATGTGCCTGCGGACCCCGCGCGCTATTCTCAGGATCGAGCCCGCGATGACATTCGCGCGGTGCTCGACGCGCTTGGCATCGGCAAGGCACATGTGGTCGGAATCTCGATGGGCGGGTTCGCGACGCTTCATTTCGGGTTGGCCTATCCGGAGCGCGCCTACTCGCTGGTCGTCGCCGGCTGCGGCTACGGCGCCGAGCCGGGAAAGCGCCAGCAATTCCACGACGAGACCGCGAAGACCGCAGCGCTGATCGAAAGCGCCGGCATGCAGGTCGCAGCGCAGACCTACGCGATCGGCCCCGCGCGTGTGCAATTCCAGAACAAAGACCCACGCGGCTGGGCAGAATTTGCCGCGCATCTCGCCGAGCATTCGACCCTCGGCTCGGCCAGCACGATGCGTGGTGTGCAGGCGCGCCGCCCGTCGTTGTGGGACCTGACCGACCGCATGCGCCGGCTCGAAGTTCCTACTCTGATCATGACCGGTGACGAGGACGACCCCTGCCTCGAACCGGGTCTGCTCATGAAACGCACGATCCCGACCGCGGCTCTCGTCGTCTTTCCCAACACCGGGCACGCTGTGAACCTCGAGGAGCCGGAGCTCTTCAACCGCACATGCGACGACTTCTTCC
>JBARIB010000901.1:0-4887 GCA_049799535.1 Allostellaceae bacterium
TCGCGGGCCGCCCGCGGGGGAGGGGGAGCATCGCCGGGGAACCAATCGCCGAGCACCTGCTCCTTGGTGTAGTCGGGAACCGGGACCTTTTTGGCCGTCTCGCCGTAACCGAACGGGCTGATTGCAGCCAAGCGCGCCACGCGCGGTTTCAGTTGCTCTATCATCGGCCTGAGTTGGCTTCTGAGGCTCGGGCTGTCCTGCAGCAGATCTTCGATGTTCAACCGTTCGCGGCCGATGGTGTCGATCCATCCGCGGCGCGGATCGACTGCCGGCGAGTGCTCGAGCTTGAGCAGATGCTCGATAATGACCGCGATCCGGCTGCGCAGCTCATGTCTCTGGGATCGCCGCAAGCTCTCGATCTCCTCGGCGAGGTTCTCCCAGTCGAGAGGCAAATTCGTTCCAACCGCGGCCGCCTCGCGAAGCGCGCTCGACTGCTGCTCGGTCCAGCGGACGAAGTCCTCGTCGTAGAGTTGCGCGGTGCTGCCTGGCATATTTTCTCCTCGAAGCCGAAGCCTTCGTAAAGCTGCTCCGTGCACTCGGCCAGATCAACCTCGACCCGAATGAATCGCGGCGAACAGCCGGTTGGGGGCGATCGGCAATTCGCCGATCTCGATACCGAGCCCCTTGAGGGCATCGTTGACGGCATTGGCGATCGCCGCGGGCGGCCCGATGGCGCCGCTCTCGCCGATCCCCTTCTGGCCGAATTCGGTATAGGGCGACGGCGTTTCCATATGCTCGATGCGGACCGCCGGCACCTCGCCGGCGCCGGGCAGCAGGTAATCGGCGAACGTGCAGGCAAGGGGCTGGCCCTCGCTGTCGAACGGCATCTCCTCGTACAGCGCGGTGCCGATCCCTTGCGCAATGCCGCCGTGCACCTGGCCGTCCACAATCATTGGGTTGATGAGCTTGCCGCCGTCCTCGACGACGACGTAGTCGAGCAATTCCACCGCGCCGGTCTCGATGTCGACCGCGACGAGGGCGGCATGGCAGGAATAGCTGAAGGTTCCGGTGTCGCGCAGCGGCTTGTAGCCGACCGTCACTTCGAGCCCGCCGGGATCGACATCCTCCGGAAGATTTTGCGGCGCCCGGTACCAGACCCCCGCCACTTCGGCGAGACTGACGCTACTGACCTCGCTGACCACCCGCCCCCCGGCGACCGAAACAACGCTCGGGTCGGCCTGCAGCAGGTGCGCGCCGATCCGCTTCGCCAGCTCGCCAAGATGCCGGCACGCTACCACTATAGCACCCCCGGCCATGACCGCGCAGCGCGATCCCCAGGTGCCGGTCGAATAGGGCGTCAGCGCCGTATCGCCGTGCACCAGCGACACCCGCGCAGTCTCGATCCCGAGAACTTCGTGCGCGATCTGGGCGAGCGCCGTCTCCAGGCCTTGGCCGTGCGAATGCACGCCGACCCGCAATTCGAGCCCGCCATCCGGGGTCAGCCGCGCCGTTGCCTGCTCATGGCCCGGTACCATCGGAATTCCCCAACCCTGATAGACCGAGGTGCCATGCGCGCCTTGCTCGCAAAATATCGCAAACCCGACCCCGATGCGCCGCGTCCCGTCTTCCCGCGCCTGACGTTCGCGGATCACGTCGAGCCCGATCGCCGAGACGGCGCGGCGCAGGCATTCCGGGTAATCGCCGCTGTCGAAATGCTTGCCGGTGATGTTGTCGAACGGCATCGCCTCGGGTGGCACCAGGTTCTTGAGGCGCACCTCCCAGGGCTCGCGGCCGACGGCGCGTGCGATTGCATCGATGAGCAGCTCGATCGCGAAGCACACGCCGGCCCGCGCGACCCCGCGATAGGGCAGGATCGGCGGCTTGTTGGTGGCGACCGCCCAGGTGCGGCAGCGGAATTTCTCCAAACGATATGGGCCAGGCAGGATGCTGGCGACCTGCCCCGGTTCGAGGCAGGCCGAAAACGGGTAAGACGAATAGGCGCCGCAATCGACTGTCGCATCGCAGTCGACCGCGACCAGCCGGCCATCGGCCTCCGCATAGCCGGTGATCTCGTAATGGTGCTCGCGGCAATTGGCATTGGCGCTCAAATGTTCGCGGCGGTCTTCGATCCAGCGGATCGGGCGGCGGAGCCGCATTGCTAGCCAACAGGCGCACACCTCCTCGGGCAGCAAAATCCCCTTGTAGCCGAAACCGCCGCCGACATCGGGTGCGACGACGCGGATCTGTGCGTGGTCGAGCCCGAGGCATTCGGCGAGACCCGAGCGGACGATATGCGGCAGCTGCGTTGCCGAATGGAGGACAAGTTGGCCGAGCCGGGAATGCCATCGAGCGACCAGCCCGCGCCCCTCGATCGGCGCCATGCATTGGCGCGCGGTGCGCAATGTTCGCGTGACCCTGACCGCTGCGGTGTGCGCGACCTCCGATAGATCGTCGTCGACCAAGGCTTCGAGGACGATGTTGTCGCCCCACTCCTCGTGCACGAGCGGGGCGCCGGGCCGGCGCGCGGCGAGCATGTCGGCGGCGACCGGCAACTGATCGAACCCGACACCAACCTCTGCAACCAGATCCTCGGCCGCCGCCCGCGTCTCGGCGACGCACATCGCGATCAATTCGCCGACGTGGCGGACCTTGCCCGCGGCCAGCACCGGCTGCTCGGACGGCTTGACCCCCGGGAGCCCGGCTACCGCGCGGATCGGTCTTACACCAACGAGATCGGCATAGACGAAGACACGCGCTTCGTTGCCTGCGGGCTTCTCGACCGAGCGGATGCGGGCATGCGCAACCGGGCTGCGCAGAAAGGCGATCTCGAGCATCCCCGGCAATCGGATGTCGCCAACGAATTCGCCGCATCCGCGCAGAAACCGGTCGTCCTCCTTGCGCGGCAAAGACGCGCCGATCCCTTCGCCGGCAGCCCTTGTCGCCGTCGGCGGTCCGGTCCGCCTCACCGTTTGAAGATCGCTTCCGCGCCGCGGCGCTGGCCGAGCTTTGCCGTGATCTCGATTCTGACGCGGGCGATTTCGGCCTCGAGCTCGGCGATATAGGCCTCGAGTTCGGCAATTCCCATCAGGCTGAGATCTTTGGGTTGCGGCGGCTTGCGCCGGGGTTCGAGGTCAGATTCGTCCATGCCTTCCCATTATCTTTTGCTGCCTTCCATGAGCAGCCGGTACTATACTATTCCACTCTTCGAGCGGATCGCGGCGCATCGGCCGGTTTCCGCTTGAATCTTAGAATTGAGATTTCCGCATGCCCGCACCGTTGATGCCCAAGGCGACCGCCGTGTGGCTGGTCGAGAATACCTCCCTCACCTTTGATCAGATCGCCGATTTCTGCGAGCTGCATCCGCTCGAGATCCAGGCCATCGCTGACGGCGAAGTAGCGAACCAGATGCAGGGGCTCGACCCGGTGGCCAACGGCCAAACCACGGTGGAAGAGATCGAGCGCTGCCAGGCCGATCCGGAGGCGCGGCTAAAGCTGTCCCCGCAGGCCCTTCCGCCGCAGGTCGTCAAGCACAAGGGGCCGCGCTACACGCCGATATCCAAGAGGCAGGACAAGCCGGATGCGATCGCCTTCTTGCTGAAGAGCCATCCCGAGCTATCGGAGGCCCAGATCTCGAAGCTGATCGGCACCACCAAGCCGACAATCGCAGCAGTTCGCGACCGCACCCATTGGAACAGCCCCAACATCAAGCCCAGACACCCGGTCGAGATCGGCCTGTGCACATTCGCAGAACTCGAGCGGGCGCTCAGCCAAGCGCAGGCGAGGAAACCCGCGCAAGAAGGGGCACTGGGCGACGAGGAGTCGGAACGGCTAGAGGGCTAAGCCTACACTCCCTCTCGCTTGCCGTAGCCGGCGTTTGCCAGAGCGGCGTCGATCTCACCGAGGACACCCGGATCGTCAATCGTCGCCGGCAAGGGATAATCCGCCCCGTCGGCGATCCGCCGCATCGTGCCGCGCAGAATTTTTCCGGATCGGGTCTTCGGCAGGCCGGCGACGACGAGCGCGGTCTTGAAGCTCGCCACCGGTCCGATACGCTCGCGAACCAGCTCGATTGCTTCCCGCTCGACTTCCTCCGCCGGGCGCTTGACGCCGGCTTTGAGGACGAGGAAACCCAGCGGGACCTGACCCTTCAGCGCATCGGCGACGCCGATGACGGCGCATTCGGCGACATCGGCGTGGGAGGCCAGCACCTCCTCGATCTCGCCGGTCGACAGCCGGTGGGCGGCGACATTGATGATGTCGTCGGTACGAGTCATCACGTGAATGTATCCGTCGTCGTCAATGAACCCCGCGTCGGCCGTCTGATAGTAGCCGGGGAACGCCGTCATGTACGATGCGACGAATTTATCGTCGGCGCGCCACAAGGTCGGCAATGCGCCGGGCGGCAGCGGCAATTTGATCGCCAACGCGCCGATCTCGCCGGCTGCGAGCTCGCGCGCCGCCCCCTCGGCCTCCGGGTCGAGCACCCGGATATCCCAGCCCGGAACCGCGCGCGTGCACGAGCCGTGCTTGACCGGCAGCCGTTCGATGCCGAGGCAATTGGCGCCGATCGGCCAGCCGGTCTCGGTCTGCCACCAATGGTCGATCACAGGGACGCGCAAATGCTCCTCAGCCCAGGCAACGGTCGGCGGGTCGGCCCGCTCGCCGGCGAGGAACAGCGCACGAAGGCGGCTCAGATCGTGCTCGCGGATCAACCGTCCGTCGGGATCCTCGCGCTTCACCGCTCGAAAGCCGGTCGGGGCGGTGAAGAAAACGCGCACATCGTGCTGCTCGATGACCCGCCAGAACGCGCCCGCATCGGGCGTGCCGACCGGCTTGCCTTCGAACATGACCGAAGTGCAGCCATAGATCAGCGGCGCGTAGACGGTGTAGGAATGGCCGACCGCCCAGCCGACATCCGAGGCGGTCCAAAACGCCTCCTCCGGCTGC
>JBARIB010000902.1:0-4178 GCA_049799535.1 Allostellaceae bacterium
GATGGCCGGTAACGCATTGCGAGCAGGTGCCGCAGAACACCGAGAGGCAAGTGATGACGTGGTCGCCCGGCTTGACGTAGGTGACGGCGTCGCCCACAGCCTCGACGATGCCAGCAGACTCATGGCCGAGAACACAGGGTGTCGGGTGCGGGTAGAGCCCCTCGATGAAATGCAGATCGCTGTGGCACAGCCCGGCAAAGGCGGTCCGAAGCAAGACCTCGCGCGGCCCGGGTTTGGTGAGCGCCACCTCTTCAATGGTCAGAGGCTGGTTCGCGGCGTGAAGGACGGCAGCTTTCATTGCGGCATCACTCCTGGAAATTGAGGCGCAGGCCGGGTTCGGGCCATTCCATCGCGGCGAGCTGGCCGACGCCGGAGAGCGTGATGTAGGCGGTCTTCATGTCACGTCCGCCAAAGCAGATGTTGGTCGGGTACACATCGGGCATCTTGACCTGGCGCACAACCCCGCCGTCGGGGGCAATGACCGTGATATAGCCGGTGATCAGGGTCGCAACCGCAATGTTGCCCGAGGCCTCGACCGCCAGGCTGTCGAAGCGCTGAAAACCGGGTAGCCCGCAGACAAGGCGGCCGGTATAAGGCGCCGGGAACGGCTCCTTGCGGAGGACACCCGGTTCGAGGATGTCGAACGCGAACAGACGCGAGGTTTCGGTATCAGCGACATAAAGGGTCTTTTCGTCCGGCGACAGCCCAACGCCGTTCGGGCTCAGCATCGGGTGCACGAGTTCGACGATCTTGGAGCCGTCGGGCAAGGCATAGTAGAGGCCGCCATGGTCGCGGTCGCGCGCCCGCCGTTTACCGAGATCGGTGAAGTAGAAGCCGCCCTGGCGGTCGAAGACAATGTCGTTCGGCGCCGACAATTTATGGCCGCCGCATTGGCTGTAGAGAATGCGGGTTTCCCCGGTGCGCGGATCGATCCGCTGGATGTAGCCGCATTGGTAGTCCTTGGCCGGTCCCGTCGACAGAAACCCGCCCTCGGCATATTCATTGCCGCCGTTGTTGCACAGATAAAGCGCGCCGTCGGGTCCGCGGGCCAGCCCGTTCGGGCCGCCGCCGGCCGATCCTATGGGCGATTTGGCGCCGTCCGGCGTGACGCGGGTAACCGCGCTGCCGGCGATCTCGCCCAAGATGACCGAGCCGTCGGCCATCGCGACCGGCCCCTCGGGAAACCGCAACCCCGTCGCTATCACGCGTACATCCGCCATCGCGCCCTTCTCCGCTGTGCGTCGGCTCCGGGATTCTGTCGCCAGGGTCACCCGAGCGTCAAGCAGCCGATCGGGCGTATCCCCGAAAACCCCAGTGTCGATCTCAGCCGCGGACGGCTTCTACCGGCGGCAGATTGTGCTTGCCGATCGGCGTCACAGTGCTGGCTTGCAGGCCTTTGGCGCTCTCCGAGTGCTGCGCGACAAAGCGCACCTCGTCGCCGATTGCGAGCTTGTCAAATTCCCCGCCGGCGACGCTGTTGCGGTGAAAATAAATCTCCCCGCCATCGGCGCTCAGGATGAAACCGTAGCCTTCTTGCGGGATCAGCCGCGCGATGCGGCCGTGATCGGGCACGGCGTGAAGTTTCACCTCGCCGCGCCGCATGCGCGTGTAGCCCTGTAGCTGACGGCGAGCAGCGTCGAAGGCGTCGCGGATCGCGACGTAGATATCCTGATGAGCGCGTCCCGGTTTTGAATCGCGCCCGACCACGATTTCGCGGCCGGGAACGGTGATGTCCACGCGAACCCGGAACAGATTGCCTTCCTGGTGGCGCCGGTGCTGGCACTCGACTGCGACGCGGCAGGACATAATTTGATCGCAGTGGCGGTCGAGCTCTTCGGCACATTCGCGGATCCGCTCCTCGACCGCGGGCGGGGCATCGACGTGGCGGAAGGTGATCTGAAGCGGCAGGCGCATTGCATTCCCTCTTATTCGAGAACGCTTCTTAGACGCCAGCGCTCCAGCGCGAATTGATTTAGTCGGCCGTAATCAGGTAGTCCATCGCAGCGGTGACACCGCCCTTGCCGTGCGGTACGCCGCACAATTCGAGCGCCATCTCAACGGCGGCGAGCGAGCCGAGGATCATCGGCTCGTGCAGGTCGCCGAGATGGCCGATACGGAAGACATGGCCCTTCAGCCGGTCGAGCCCGCCGCCGAGCGACACGTTGAATTTGTCGAGGCAGAGTTGGCGCACCTCGTCGGCGTTGTCGCCCTCGGGCACTTGCACCGCGGTGATCGAGTCCGACTGCGCGCGGGGATCGATTGCGAAGATCTCGGGGCCGTCATTCTGCCGCCACACGCGCACTGCACGCCGCGTCGCCTCGGCCAGGCGGTGATGGCGCGCGAAAATGTTGTCGAGGCCCTCCTCCTCGATCATGCGCAGCGCCTCCTGCAGGCCGTAGAAGAAATGCACCGGCGCAGTGCCGTTCCAATAGGCTTGCGAGGCTTCGCCGAGCAGCCGCCGCCAGTCCCAATAGACCCGCGGCAATTTGGCTTCGGCGCTGGCGGCGACCGCGCGGGCGCTGACGCCGGTGAAGGCCATGCCGGTCGGCAGCATCAGCCCCTTTTGCGAGCCAGCGACGACGACGTCGACGCCCCATTCGTCCATGCGGAAATCCATCGATCCCAGCGACGAGATCACATCGACGAGAAACAGCGCCGGGTGGTGGGCGGCATCGATCGCCCGCCGCAACGCGGCGATGTCGTTGAGCACGCCGGTCGAGGTCTCGTTGTGCACGACCAAAACCGCCTTCAGCGCATGCTCGCGGTCTTCGCACAACCGGCTTTCGAGCTTGGCTGGGTTGACGGCGCTGCGCCAATCATTGGGCAAGGTCTCGGCCTCGAGCCCGAATGCTTCGGCCCGCATTCCCCAATTGAGCGAAAAATAGCCGCTTTCGACGACCAGCACCCTGTCGCCTGGCGAGAACAGATTGACCAGCGCCGCCTCCCACGCGCCGTGTCCGGAGGCGGTATAGGCAAGGATCGTCTGGTCGGTCTTGAATACTCGTTTGAGGCCGGCAAAGCATTCCTCGGCGATCGTCTTGAACTGCGCGCCGGTGAAGTCGATCGCGCCGCGGTCCATTGCCCGCAGGACGCGTTCCGGGATATTGGTCGGCCCGGGATTTTGATAGAAATGGTATCCGCGACTGACCGCCATCTTGCTCTCCAGTCTGATTTCCGCAAGCCGCATATAGCGCGTGCGCGTCCTAGCTGCGTCCTGTCTAAATCAAAAGCAAAGAGGCAGGCCCAGGGCCTGCCTCTTTTTGGTCCTCGCGCGCCCCGTCGGAAATTGGCTCTCCCGGCGGAACGGTCGGCTCCTCCCTAAACTCGGGCCGGCATAACTGCCTGCACGAGAAATGATATTAGCCATATCGCCGTGACTTCGTCACGTGGATTTTAGAAATTTTCCACCGAATGTCGGATCATGGCCTTGCAATCGCGATGAACCGGCGAGAGCTGCCGAGGATCTGCGAAGGAACCCGGCAGCAACGCAGGGGTCGGCCGCCTTGCGACGCTGGCGGCGGAGTCTATGTTAGGGGTTCCGCAGCCCGCTGCCGGGGTGAGGTTTGATGCGCCTGTCCGAATATTTTTTACCGCTATTGCGCGAGAATCCGAGCGAGGCGCAGATCGTCTCGCACCGGCTGATGCTGCGCGCCGGCATGATCCGCCAGTCGAGCGCCGGGATCTATTCCTGGCTGCCATTGGGCCTGCGCGTGCTCAAAAAGGTCGAGCGCATCGTGCGCGAGGAGCAGGACCGCACCGGGGCGCAGGAAATCCTGATGCCGACGATCCAGCCGGCCGAGCTATGGCGCGAGAGTGGCCGCTACGACGACTACGGCAAGGAGATGCTGCGCATCCGCGACCGCCACGACCGCGAGATGCTGTACGGCCCGACTAACGAGGAGCAGGTGACCGAGATCGTCCGCGCCGCGGTCAAGAGCTATCGCGACCTGCCGAAGCTCCTCTACCACATCCAGTGGAAGTTCCGCGACGAGGTGAGGCCGCGCTTTGGCGTGATGCGGGGGCGCGAGTTCCTGATGAAGGACGCCTACAGCTTCGATCTCGATGCAGCCGGCGCGCGGCATTCCTACAACAAGATGTTCGTCGCCTATCTGCGCACCTTCGACCGCATGGGGCTGAAGGCGATCCCGATGCGCGCCGAGACCGGGCCGATCGGCGGC
>JBARIB010000903.1:0-2067 GCA_049799535.1 Allostellaceae bacterium
CTACACCTCTGACAGCGTCGCTCCATTCCTGCAACAAAAGATGAAGCTGGAATTTCTTCCATCGGCCATTCCGCCGCTTGCCGCACAGGCCAACCTCAGAGTCAAGGATCGCAAGTTTGCGGAATATGCTTACCGGGAACCCACCCTGAACCCGACCAATCCCGGCGACAAGGCGAAGGACTGGGAAGCCGATATCATCAGTGAGTTCCGCGACCACCCGGAAAAATCGGAGCTCGTGGTGACGCGGGAAACCCCCGCCGGACCATTTTTAACGCTGGCGCGGCCGCTGAAGGTCAGCAGCGAGCACTGTCTGTTGTGCCACAGTACAGCCGAGAAATCGCCGCCTTCGATGACCGCACTTTACGGCATTCAAAACGGCTTTGGCTGGAAGCTAGGCGAAATCGTCGGCGCTCAGGTGGTCTCAATGCCACTCGCCACGTCTCTTGGACGGCCGGGATCTACCCTCTTTTTGATCTTCGCATTGCTCGCCGGAACGCTGATCATCGTAATTGGGGTAGTATACCTGTTGCTGGGCTTCATTGTTATAAGACCGGTCAAGGAAATCTCGCAGAAGGCAAGCGAAATTAGCTTGGGGCGGCTCACTGCCGCCGAACTGGCCGACCGCCGCCAAGACGAAATCGGTTCGCTGGCGGTTTCTTTCAACAGAATGAGGCGAAGCCTGCAGGAGTCTGTGAGAATGCTCCAATTGCAGCGGTGATGAGCAGTGGAATGGCTGGTAACAAGGAAGAAGGGCTCCTCACCGTTGAGCGTTACGGTATTGACGAATGTCTCGCGGCGGGCGAATCGGGCACGCTGTTTCGCGGTTATGATCCGCTGTTGCACCGGCCTGTCGCAATCAAGATCCCAAGCGGCGAGCCCGGCGAGGGGAGCCGCGCAAGGGGGCTGCACGAGCAGTTCAAACGAAAAGCCCGTGCCGCTGCCCAGCTGCTTCATCCCAACATACCGACCATCTTCGATTTTGGTGAACACAACGGACTACCGTTTGTCGCCATGGAGTACGTCGATGGCTCGACGCTGGACAAGCTACTGAAGATAGCCGGCCCATTTGCGCCACAGCGGGCCATCGTCATTCTTCTGCAAATCCTAGCTGCGCTTCAATATGCCCATGAAAATCGGGTGGTTCATTTAGACCTCAAACCGTCTACTGTTTTGGTTGGCGATGAAGATCAAATCAAGGTCGCGGGTTTTGGCGTGGCGCTCGTCAATACTTTCGAGCATGTACCCGATGACCTGGCGTTGCCCTTGGGGGGCAACATGGCGCCCGAGCAGCTGACCGGTGAGGTCGTCGACCATCGGACAGATCTCTTCGCCGCCGGCGCTCTGCTATTCGAAATGCTGACAGGAATGAAGCCATTTCCCGGGAGGACCATCGCCGACATCCTTGCGCAAATGGACAACGCGGGGCCGGACGATGTTTGCAAGTTTAATGTGGAGGTATCGCGCGCGTTGCGCAGCATAATCGAAACCGCGCTTGCCTATGATCCCGCTCAGCGCTTTCCATCGGCGAGCGCGTTCTCCTGTGCCCTCAATCAGACCGTTTCTGCAGCCGAACCCGCGCGTTTACCGCCGTCCCGGGCCACTACGCACGAAAAATACAAGCTCCCGATCGACCACAGCAGATGGAATGCAGATTTATTGGATCGGATAGTAGCCGATCTGGCGACCTACATCGGTCCGATTGCGGCCACTGTGGTCCGGCGCGCCGCTGCCCGAGCTGAGAACCTCGATGCTCTCTGCGAAGAGTTGTCGGTCCACGTCGATCAACCCCGGCGAGACGAATTTTTAACGGATATGCGACGCCTCGATGATGCGTGTTGGGATCGGTTCGAGCACGCCCATGGCGTAACCGAGCCAGTGAAGCGGCGATCGCGGCTAGTGGGACCACTGGAGCCCGGTGTATTGAATATGATCGAAGCCAAACTCGCTCAATACCTTGGACCAATAGCGCCGATTCTTCTTCAAGAACAGCTCCAACAATCCCGGGGACTGTCCGAGCTTTGTCGCAAACTCGCCGACCATATTTCCGACCAATCGGAGCGGGCAGCT
>JBARIB010000904.1:0-4013 GCA_049799535.1 Allostellaceae bacterium
CTCGTTCTCGAGCCTTCGGGATCGTTGGCAAGCGGCATGACGCCGGGTGTTTCCGCCCGCCTCGTAGGTGACGCGGTGGTGCCCGATGGCCGGCGCGCCGTTCCGGTGTTCCAACTCGTCGCCGAGCGTTATCTCGACCCTGCCTATGCACCCGAAGCCGTTGCGGACACCTGCGGCATTCCGGCTGCGACCATCCGCCGGCTAGCGGCGGAAATGGCCCATGCCGCGTTCGAGGAGGAAATCGAACTGGCCGTGCCGTGGACCGACTGGGCCGGGCGGCGCCACGAAACAATGCGCGGCAGGCCGGTGTCATTGCATGCGATGCGGGGGATCTCTGCGCATTCGAACGGGTTCCAGACCTGCCGCGCTTTGCATCTGCTGCAGATGCTCCTGGGCACTATCGACGTGCCCGGAGGCTGGCGGTACAAGGCGCCCCACCCGAAGCCTTGTCCGCCCGGGCCCAAGCCCGCGGGCAAGCCGGAGCAGATTGCCGCCGGCAAGCCATTGCCCGGCATTCCGCTCGGATACCCGCTATCGCCCGAAGATCTGATCATCGACGGCGACGGGCGGCCCGGCCGGATTGATAAGGCGTTCTCATGGGATGCCCCTATCGCGGCGCACGGCATGATGCACATGATCATCGCGAATGCCTGGAGGGGTGACCCGTACCCGATCGACACGCTGTTTATGTACATGGCCAACATGGCGTGGAACTCGGCGATGAATACCGCCGAGACGATGCGCATGCTGACCGACAAGGACGCGGCTACCGGAAGCTACCGCATCCCGCGCATCATCTACTCGGATGCTTATTATTCCGAGATGGTCGCATATGCCGACCTCGTGCTTCCCGACACCACTTATCTCGAACGCTGGGATTGTATTTCGTTGCTCGACCGTCCCATCGGCAGCGCTGACGGTCCCGCCGATGCGATTCGCCAGCCGTTGCTAGTGCCGGACCGCGACGTCCGCCCATTCCAGGATGTGCTGATTGAGATCGGCGCGCGGCTGTCGCTACCCGGCTTTGTGACACCGGAAGGAGGCCCGCGCTATCCGGGGGGCTATTCCGATTACATCATCAATCACGAGCGCCGGCCTGGCGTCGGTCCGCTCGCCGGCTGGCGCGGGACCGAAGGCGAGAATTTGGGCCGCGGGGCGCCGAACCCGCACCAGCTGGAGCGTTACATAGCGAATGGCTGCTTTTGGAAATTCGAACTGCCCCAAGAGCAGCGCTATTTCAAGCACGCCAACAAGGCCTATCTGGAGACCGCGGTATCGATGGGTCTGATCGACAAGCCGGAGCCGATCGTGCTCCAGCTCTACGTCGAACCGCTGCAGCGCTTCCGGCTCGCTGGCCAGGGGCATGGCGAGATTACGCCGCTCGAGTCGCACCGTGAGCGGATCGCAAAATATTTCGATCCGCTACCGTTCTGGTACCTGCCCTTCGAGGAAGCCCGGGTCGATCGTGCCACATTTCCGCTGCACGCGCTGACGCAGCGGCCAATGCAGATGTACCACTCCTGGCACTCTCAGAACGCCTGGTTGCGCCAGATCCTTGGCAATAACCGGCTTTTCGTGAACCGGACCGTCGGGCGCGCGCTCGGACTTGACGAGGAGGATTGGGTCTGGCTGTCGAGCCATCACGCTCGGATCCGAGTCCCCACAAAGCTGATGGACGGGGTAAACCCCGATACGGTATGGACCTGGAACGGAATCGGCAAGCGTGTCGGCGCGTGGAACCTCGCGCCGGGTTCGCCCGAATTCCGCAAGGGGTTCCTTCTCAATCACTTAATCTCGGAGCTGCTGCCCGCGGACGGCGGCTATCAATTTTCCAATGCCGACCCGGTCACCGGCCAAGCTGCGTGGTATGACCTGCGGGTGCGGATCGATCGGGTCGCGGCTGGGGAGGCGAAACGGTCCGAGCCTTCGTTCAACATAACCGGGCATCCGGTCTCCCTCGGCCCGCCGCCTTCGATATTGCGCTATTTTGCGGGGAAACCCCGCGAGGGCGCGACGCAGTGACCTCGCTGCCCGAAGACCGACCCGGGAAGAAAAAGCTCGGGCTTGTCATCGACCTCGACATCTGCGTCGGTTGCCACGCCTGCGCGACAGCTTGCAAGGAATGGAACGCCAGCGGCCACATGGGACCGCTGCCCGACTTCAACCCATACGGCGATGGCGCCTGGGGCGTCTGGTTCAACCGCATCCATTCCTTCGAGGAAGGTGAGGGCGAGGGCGCCCGAACCATCCACTTCCCAAAATCCTGCCTGCATTGCGAGGAGCCCGCCTGTGTGACGGTGTGTCCGACCGGCGCGTCCTATAAGCGCGCCGAAGACGGCATAGTGCTCGTCAATGAATCGATTTGCATTGGCTGCAAGCTTTGTTCCTGGGCATGTCCCTATGGAGCGCGCGAGTTCGATGCCGACGAAGGCGTCATGAAGAAATGCACCTTATGTATCGACAGGATCTATAACGAGCATCTACCCCTCGAAGATCGCCAGCCGGCTTGTGTAATGGTGTGCCCGGTGAGTGCCCGTCACTTTGGCGATCTTGGCGATCCCGACTCAGAGGTGTCGCAGATGGTCGCCCGTCGCGGCGGCGGCGATCTGATGCCGGAGCTCGGCTACAAGCCGGTCAACAAATACCTGCCGGCCAGATCCGGCCGCATGGCACCCAGCAGGGGCGCAGCGCCGGAGATGGCGCTGCGCGTTGACGGCGCATCGCCCTCGGACCGCCTGCTGCGCTGGGTAGACCGCCTTCTGTCCCGCTGACGTAAAAATGCATCCCGCGTTATCGATTGTATTCTTTACGACGGCCTCGGGCGCCGGCTTCGCGCTGCTGCTGCTGCTCGGCCTGGGCGTGCCGCTGGGCCTGTTGCCGCAACACTCCGACTTTGGCTTTGCTGCGCTAGCAGTTGCAGTTCTGTTAGCGGCCGGCGGCCTCGGGTCCTCGGTGTTTCACCTAGGTCGGCCAGAGCGGGCCTGGCGCGCCTTGTCTCAATGGCGATCATCCTGGCTGTCGCGCGAGGGGGTCTGCTCGGTGCTGACCTTTGTACCGGCTGCGGTTTTCGGCATCGGCTGGGCATTCTTCGGGGTAACCGGCGGGTTGGTTGGGCTTTGCGGCATTTTCGCTGCGGCGCTCGCGGCGGCGACGATCTGCTGCACCGGCATGATCTACGCCTCGCTGAAACCAATCCATCAATGGCACAATCCATGGGTCGTAGCTAATTACTTCGCTCTCGGATTGGCGAGCGGCATATTGGTTCTGGATTTGCTCGTGCGGCTGTGGGAGCGGCGGGCCCCGGGAGTGGCGATGCTGGCGTTTGTCGCCGTGCTCATCGCGTGGTGGGCCAAGGAAGCCTATTGGCGGTCGATCGACACAACCTCGGCGCGCAGTACGGTGGCGAGCGCGACGATGCTCGGGCGCCGTGGGAAAGTGCGTCTGCTAGAGCCCCCGCATACTGAGGAGAACTACCTCCTCAAAGAGATGGGGTTCAGGATCGCGCGCACACATCGTGCGCGACTGCGGCGCATCGCCCGCCTTTCCGGTTTTGCTTTGCCTATGTTGCTGACCCTGCTAACGCTCCTGTTCGGGGGCGTTGTCGGGGTGATCGCGGCGGGGCTCGCGGTTGCGAGCGCCGCTCTCGGCCTCGTTGTCGAGCGCTGGCTGTTCTTCGCAGAGGCCAAACACACCGTGACGTTGTACTATGGCGCGGACGCGGTGTGACCGAGAGGCAGGCGAGCGTGGGCACTCTCCCTCAAACCCCGGCTAAGACGGGGCGGTTGAGGGAGAATAGGGTTCGCGGCGCGCCGGCGAGGGCTCGTGTGACCTCCTTGGTGCAGCGCAGGAGGGTCTCGCGGGCGTGGCGGATGACCTTGCCGACGGTATTGAGCAGCAAAAAGCGCAGCCGTTTGGGCCTGGCGGTGTGAAATTCCTCGGGTAGGCCGACACGTTTGTAGGCCGAGAGCAGGTTGTAGAGGATCACGTTGAGGCGCAGCCAAGCGGCATTGGCA
>JBARIB010000905.1:0-4243 GCA_049799535.1 Allostellaceae bacterium
TCCGAGGTCGCGGCCGACCCGCGGGTGATCGAGGTCTATCTGGGAACCGACGCCGACGCCGTGCAGGCGGCGGCGGTACGCCACTAAGCCTGCCGCCGGATGCTCGAACTGGCATCGGTCGATGCGGGCTATGATGGCTTTCAGGCTCTGTTCGACGTCTCGCTTGAGATCCGCAGCGGCGAGGCGGTGGCCGTGATCGGCCCCAACGGCGCCGGCAAGACGACCTTGATGCGGGTGATCTCCGGCCTGATCAGGCCGATGCAGGGCGGGATCACGATGGAAGACGCAGACCTGGTGGCCACTCCGGCACATCGCATCATCGAGATGGGGATCGCTCACGTCCCGGAAAACCGTCGGCTATTCCCGCGCATGACGGTCGAAGACAATTTGCGCATGGGCGCCTTCATTGCCACCGCCCGGCCGAAGTTCCGCGAGACCCTCGATTTCGTCTTCGACCTGTTCCCCCGTCTCCAAGAGCGGCGGCGCCAGACCGCCGGTACATTGTCGGGCGGCGAGCAGCAGATGTGCGCGATCGGCCGTGCCCTGATGTCGAAACCCAAACTCCTATTGCTCGACGAACCGTCGGCGGGTTTGGCGCCGGTGATCGTGCAGCAGGTGTTCGCGCTGATCGAGCGCCTGCGAGCGGCGGGGCTGACCGTGCTGATCGTCGAGCAGAATGTCCGGCAGGTGCTGCGCGTCGTCGATCGCGGCTACCTGCTCGAGGCCGGCCTAATTCGGTCGAGCGGCACCGCCGCCGAGCTGCTCGGCAGCGAAGTCATCCACGAAGCCTATCTCGGCATTTGACCGGAGAGCCACCACCCCGATGTTCGGTATCTTCGACGTCTATTTTTTGGAAGCGCTGGTCAACGGCGTCCTGCTTGGCGGCCTGTTTGCGCTTTTGGCGCTCGGGCTCAACCTTGTATTCGGCGTTATCGACGTCGTGTGGATCTGCTACGCCGAACTGGTCATGTTCGGGATGTACGGGATGTATTTCCTCTACGTCACCTACGACGTACCGTTCTTCCTGGCGGCGCCGGTCTGCATCGCTGGTGTCGGTCTCCTCGGCGTGTTGCTGCACGTGTTGGTGATCCAGCCGCTCCTCGGCACGGCGCCGATCAATCAGCTGCTGGCCACCGGCGGCGTACTGTTTTTCCTACAGAGTGCGGCTACCGTGATGTTCGGCATCGACTTCCGCAATCTCGGCATCCGCCTGCCGGTGCTCGAAGTCTCGGGCATGTATATCAGCTTCGCGCGGCTCTTGGCCTTCGCCGCGGCATTGGCCGGAATGGTGGTGCTCTACCTGTTCCTCGCCCGCAGCTATATCGGCACCGCGATCCGCGCGATCGCGCAGGACCGGCAGATCATGCCGCTGATGGGGGTCGATGCGAGGCGGATCTACATCGTCACCTCGCTGATCGGCGGCGCGCTGGCTGGGCTCGCCGCCTGCCTTCTGGTTCTGCAATATGATGTCCAGCCGTTCGTCGGTCTGACTTTTGCACCGATCACCTTCCTGATCGTTGTGCTGGGTGGTCTCGGCAACATGTTCGGCGGCTTTGTTGCCGCGTTTCTGTTTGCCGAGATCATCTCGGTGTCCGGCCTTTATCTTGATCAGGAGTGGGGTTACGTCTTCGCCTTTGCCGTGTTCGTCGTGCTGATGTTCGTCCGGCCGCAGGGTCTCTTGGCGCGCCGCTCATGACCCGTCTTTTGCCCTGGATCGGGGCGGGGGCGCTGGTCGCTTTGCCGTTCGTCTACCACGAGGCCTACCCCCTCCACATCCTCGTGCTGATCCTGATCTGGTCGTTCGCCTACACCTCGTGGTCGGTGATGGGCCGCTTTGGCCTGGTCTCATTGGGGCATGGCGGGTTCATGGGCATTGGCGCCTATGTCACGGCGTTGCTGTGGAATTATTGGCACATCAGCCCGTGGGTCGGGATTCCGCTGGCGGTGCTGGCCGCCGCGGCGGCTGCGGTGCTGATCGGCTATCCCTGCTTCCGCTTTCGTATCACCGGGCATTACTTCGCGCTGCTCACCCTGGCGTTGAGCGCCATCGTGCTGCAAGTCGTCACTGCCACACGCGATGTGACTGGCGGGTCGCTCGGCTACACGCCGGAACGCTATGAGGGCGGCAGCTCGCTCTACGCCGTGCAGTTTATCGGCAAGGAGACCTGGTACCTGATCGCGCTCGGGATCTGGGCATGCGGGCTGTTGATCCGCTACCGTGTCGACCGCAGCATGTTGCGCTACGCGCTGGAGGCGATCACCGAGGACGAGGATGCCGCTGCTGCAGCCGGTGTGCACGTCACCGCCGAGAAATTGAAGGTGACGGTGCTGAGTGCAGCGATGACCGCCTTCGCCGGTGCGATTTATTGTCAATACCAGATGTTCATCTCGCCCGACACGGTCAGTGGCATCGCGGTCTCGTTGCAGATGGTGTTCGCCGCGGTCGTCGGCGGCCTCTACGTGCTACTCGGGCCGACCTTTGGCGCTACGGTGACAATCCTGCTGACCGAGACCTTGCGCATCTGGTTTGGCACCGGCGCTGTTGGCTGGGACAACCTCGTCTACGGCACCCTGCTGGTCCTGTTCATCATTTTCCTGCCGCAGGGACTGCTCGGCTCAGTGCTGGCCGGCCTGACGCCGAGGCGGGCGCGGGCAGCTTGACAGCGATCGAGGGGTGCGCTGGTGTTTTGCAATTGAAGCGTCCATCGCCTTAACCGTCCCCTCGGCGCGGGAGCCGGGGTTCCCTGTCAAGGGAAGCTGTCAGCGGCGCGCCTCGCTCGCCTGGCAAGAGAACCAGTGAACTTGATGAGGCAAAGGGTGGGTTGGTACGTCACCCCTATGTCTCGTCGCCGTAATTGACCGTTTGATCGACCCGTGCCACCTCCGGGGCAATCCGCCGGGCCAGGGGCGGCTACGCATTTTGCGAGTTCTGCTGCTTTTTATGCCGAGCCCGAGCGTGTCGATGTCGAGCGACAGCCGATAGCGGCAGGAGTCGTACCGAACTTCTCGGCGAGCCGTCGAAGGCCGCCGCCGCGGGCATAATAGTGCTACTCTGATCAGTGGGAGCGCGGGAGCTTGCGATGATCCGACTCGGCATGATGCTTGCCGCCGCGCTGGCGATGTCGATAGCGGGCAGCTTGGCTCACGCCAAAATGACAATCCAGACCTTTGCCGTGCTGGCGGGCGCCGGGCCCCATGATGTCTATCCCGCGCCGGACGGCTCAATCTGGTTCACCGCGCAATCCGCAGGCAAACTCGGCCGGCTCGATCCCAGGACCGGCAAATCGGATTTGATAACGCTGGGGCCGGGTGCGGCGCCCCACGGCGTGATCGTCGGGCCCGACGGCGCCGCCTGGGTCACCGAAGGCGGGCAGAACGCGATCGCCCGAGTCGATCCCGCGATCCGCGCGGTCAAGCTCTTCCCACTCCCCAAGGAGCGGCGCAACGCCAACCTCAATACTGCCACCTTTGACCGCCGGGGCGTGCTCTGGTTCACCGGGCAAAACGGCGTCTATGGCCGGCTCGATCCCAAATCGGGCACGATGGCGGTATTCGATGCCCCGCGGGGCACCGGCCCTTACGGCATTGCCAGCACGCCGGATGGGCAGGTGTTCTTCGCCTCGCTCGCCGGCAATTACCTCGGTCAGATCGATGTCGAGACCGGTGGAGTTACGGTCCTGGAACCGCCCGTGCCGCGCCAAGGCGCCCGACGCGTCTGGAGCGACAGCCGCGGCGGGTTGTGGGTCACCGGCTGGAACAGCGGCGATCTCTTCCGTTACGACAGCAAAGCCAAGATTTGGGCACGCTGGCATTTGCCTGGCGACGGGCCGCAGCCCTATGCCGTCTATGTCGACGAGACCGATGCGGTGTGGCTCAGCGACTGGGGTGCGAACGCGATCCTGCGCTTCGATCCCAAGACCGAGAAATTCGAGTCCTTCCCGCTCCCCGACCGCTACGCGAGCGTGCGGCAGCTCGCGGGCCGCAAAGGCGAAGTCTGGGGCGCCGAATCCGGGGCTGACAAGCTCTTCGTGCTAAAGCCAGAATAGCGCCAGGCTTCTTCGGGTGAGGCTCGGCAGACCTCAGATTTGAACGATCACTTCCCGGTCGCCGCGCTGTAGAACTGATACGACGCCGAGTAGCGCATGCGCGCCTGCTGCGAAAGATGGCTGGCGTCGCAGCCAGTCTTCGGCGCTACCCCGCCCTTGGTGTCCGTCCGACGGATGAAGGCTGCCTGAGAGAGGGT
>JBARIB010000906.1:0-2427 GCA_049799535.1 Allostellaceae bacterium
CGAGCTTCGCTCGATTGCGGGTCCTGTAACTGTCGATACAATCGCAGCGCGAAAAGGAGAGCGAGCGTGCCGACAAAAATCCAAATAAGAGGCAAGGGTGCGACCTGAGCAATCTCGGTCGCGCCCCAGGCAACGACCGAAAACAAGCTCAAGGTGACAGCGATCGAGATGAGACCAGCGAAGAACCGGCGATAAGCCCGCCGCCACCCTTGTACCCAGAGAGCGGCGGCTGCCGCGACAAACCCCACGCCGCTGGCCAAGATCAACACAATGGGCACCACTTAGCCTCCTTGTCCCGGCGGTGCGGCCTGGGCGACGGTTTTTTCGACGCCGATTACGACCCTGATCATACGCCAATACTCGGGGAGAAGGCGCGTCGCGTCTTTAACCGGGGTTAATCGGGATGCCATTGCCGCACAGCTCGGCCACTTGTGTTATGCCGCCCGGCGTTGCAGCGCGGATTCGAGATCGGCGTCAGCCGTGGTGATCGGCTGAATGCCGAAGCGTTGGGCCAGCACGTCGAGCAATGCCGGGGTCATAAAGCCCGGCAGTGTTGGGCCGAGGCGCACATTGCGCACGCCGAGAGCGAGCAGGGAGAGGAACACCGCCACAGCCTTCTGCTCAAACCAGGAAATAATCAGCGACAGCGGCAGTTCGTTGACCCCGCACTTGAAGGCTCCAGCCAGCGCTTGGGCGATCACCAGAGCCGAATAGGCGTCGTTGCACTGGCCGACGTCGAGCAGCCGTGGCAAGCCGGCCACGGTGCCGAATTCCTGCTTATTGAAGCGGTACTTGGCGCATCCGAGCGTCAGGATCATGGCATCCTGCGGCACGGCCTCGGCAAATTCGGTGTAATAGTTGCGGCCTTGTTCCCAGCCGTCGCAGCCGCCGATCAGGAAGAAATGATTGAGCGCACCGGATTTCACAGCGTCGATCACTTTGTCAGCGACGCCGAGCACGGCTTGACGCCCAAAGCCCACGGTGATGGTCCGCTCCGGCTCGCTCGCGGCAAAGCCGGGCAGGGCGTGCGCGGCTTTTACGACCAGGCTGAAATCGTCGTCGGCGATATGGCGCAGGCCCGGCCAGCCGGCCGGACCGCTTGTGAACATCCGGTTGCGATAGGTCGGCTGTGGCTCCGACATACAGTTCGACGTCATCACAATCGGGCCGGGGAAAGTCGCGAAGTCGTTGTGCTGGTTCTGCCAGGCGCTGCCGTAATTGCCGGCCAGGTGAGGATGGGCGCGCAGCTTCGGATAGCCGTGCGCCGGCAACAGTTCGCCATGGGTGTAGACATTGATGCCGGTGCCCTTGGTGGCTTCCAGAACCGCGGCGAGATCGCGCAGGTCGTGGCCGGAGACCAGGATCGCCTTGCCGGCAATCGGCGTGATGCGTACCGGCGTCGGCGCCGGTATGCCAAACGCGCCGGTGTTCGCCGCGTCGAGCGCTTCCATCGATGCGAAATTGCAATGCCCGAGCGCTACAGCCTCGTCCATCATGACGCTCAAGTCGACCGGATCGCCGGCGAGGAAATCGAGCGCATGGTCGATGCCGTCGATAACCGCGTCGCGCACCACGCCGAGGACCTGGGCGTGGTTCGCGTAGGCGGCGGTACCCTTGAGCCCGAAGAGCAGCAGCCCGCGCAGGCCGACGACGTCGGCTCCCACCTTCTCGACGCCGGCCTGCACGCCGTGCGCGCCGGCCTGAACGAGCAGGCCCGGGAGCGTGTCGGCCGGCACGAAGGAAGCCGGCCCGTCCAGCACTTCCGGCGCTTTGCCGGCGGCAAGGCATGCCGCCTCATAGCTGGCGCGCAGCCGGTCGCGGACCTTGGCCGCTTCGCCGATTAGCGCGACAAAGCGGTTGTGGTCGAAGTTGACGTTGGTCAACGTCGCGAACAAGTCGAAGAGCACAATGCTGTCGGCCTCACGATCGGGCCGACCGAGCGCGCCGAGGCGCGTCCGATACTGGCCGATGCCTTTGAGCTGGTAGATCAGCAGATCCTGCAGATCCGCTGTGACTTCATCCTTGCCGCAAACTCCTTTTGGACCCGTGCAGCCGGGGCCCGCCTCTGTCCGCCTTGTCTGTTCGCATTGAAAACAAAACATGTTGCGCGTCCTTATCCTTGCGCTGCATCAGCGTGCGGTGGATTATCCACGGCAACGCAGAACCGGCTTTAACCTCGATCAACCGACGGCTAACAAACTTGAGCCGAATGTCGTCGAACCAGCGAAGGCACGACTTTGCCCGACATTGGATCCACTCCGATCATTCGCCCGCACACAAGTTGTTTGTGTGATCGGCGCCTGACGCACTGCCCAGGCTTCGCCGTTATGGTCGGAGCCTCGGCAGTACGCGTCCATTTTCGAGATGACGGGTGGCGCTGTTTACTGCAGCTCAATGGATCGTCACCACGGCCACGCGGTTGTCACG
>JBARIB010000907.1:0-18327 GCA_049799535.1 Allostellaceae bacterium
CAGGCGCGATGACGCGCTCGACCGAGGAATGGGAAATATCGCGCTCGTGCCATAGTGCCACATTCTCCAATGCCGGCACCACGGCAGAGCGGACGACGCGCGCGAGGCCGGTCAGATTTTCGGCAAGCACAGGGTTGCGCTTGTGCGGCATCGCCGAGGAGCCCTTCTGTCCCGGCGCGAAATACTCCTCGGCCTCGCGGACCTCGGTGCGCTGCAGATGACGGATTTCGGTGGAGAGCCGCTCGACCGCCGCGCCGATCAGCGCCAGAATCATGAAAAACTGAGCGTGGCGGTCGCGCGGGATCACCTGAGTCGAGACCGGTTCCGGTTTGAGGCCGAGCTTTTTTGCGACATATGTCTCGACCCGCGGGTCGACATTGGCGAAGGTGCCCACAGCACCCGAGATCGCGCAGGTCGCCACCTCCTTGCGCGCGGCGACGAGACGGGCGCGGTTGCGCGCGAACTCGGCGTAATGCCCGGCGAGCTTCACTCCGAAGGTCGTCGGCTCGGCATGAATGCCGTGGCTCCGTCCGATCGTCGGCGTGTATTTGTGCTCGAAAGCACGGCGCTTCAGCGCCGCGAGCAGGGCGTCGAGGTCGGCCAGCAGAATGTCCGCGGCCTCGGTCAGCTGCGCCGCGAGGCAGGTATCAAGCACATCGCTCGATGTCATGCCCTGATGCACAAAGCGCGCTTCGGGGCCGACATGCTCCGCCAGGTTGGTCAGAAACGCGACGACGTCGTGGTGGGTCTCGCGCTCGATCTCGTCGATGCGCTCGACCTCGAAAGCGCCGCGCTCCCAAACGGCGCGCGCCGCGGCCTCGGGGATGATGCCGAGCGCCGCCTGTGCGTCGCAGGCATGCGCCTCGATCTCGAACCAGATCCGGTAACGGTTCTCCGGCGACCAGATCCGCGTCATTTCGGGCCGGCTGTAACGCGGGATCATGCTGCTGCAACCTCTTCGTAGCCAAGGCGGCGCAATGCGGCGAGCATATGGCGCGGCGCCGGAGCGGTGATTTCGAGCGGCGGTCTTGTCGGGTAGAGCGGCAATTTGATCGAGCGCGCGTGCAGCAGAAGCGGCTCTCGACCGGCGCGTTCCCCATAGACCGGGTCGCCGGCGACTGGGCAGCCGAGGGCGGCGCAATGGACGCGCAGCTGATGGGTTCGCCCGGTGCGCGGCCGCAATTCGAGCCAGGCGCGGCCCTCTGCGGCAGCGCAGACGCGATAATCGGTGATCGCCAATTGCCCGGCGGGATCGATGATCATGCGCCAACCGCCCACTCGAGTTTGCTTTCTCAGCCCGGTCTCGATCCGGCCCTCGGCTCCGGGCGGCTGCCCCTCGACAACGGCCCAATAGACTTTTTCGACTTTTCCACTGGCGAACAACGCCCCGAGCCGCCGCAGCGCCTTGGGGTGGCGGCCCAGCACCAGACAACCACTCGTATCACGGTCGAGGCGATGGGCGAGCGCCGGCGGGTGCGGCAGACCGAAGCGCAGCTCGTCAAAGCCGCTTTCGAGATTGGGGCCGCCGCCGGGGCCGGGATGCACGGCGATCCCGGGCGGCTTGTCGATGACGAGGATCAAACCGTCGCGATAGAGGACGCGTTCGGCGAGCCGCATAAAATTGGCTTATTCCGCCGCCTCGCGCACCGCAGGGACGGTGCGGAAGCGAGTGCGCAACGCGTCCCATTCGTCGGCGCCAAAACGCCGGAACATCTCGGGTACGGTGAGCTCCTTAACCGGCCGCGGATGGCGGTGGCCCGCCTTCAGTTCGGCCAGCATTTGGTCGCAAATTCCGACCACGCTCTTGATCAGCAGCCCCGGCACGATCGCGAGCTTGTAACCCATCGTCTCGGCTTCGCGCAGATCGAGATCGGGCGTCTTGCCGCCGTGCACGACGTTGAGCAGGCAAGGCCCTTGGACTAGACGCGGCACGGCGGCGACCTCGTCCCGGGTCTGCGGCGCTTCGACAAACGCCATATCCGCGCCGGCCGCCAGCGCTTCGTTGGCGCGAGCGATTGCTTCCTCGAGGCCCGCGACAGCGCGGGAATCGGTGCGGGCGATAATGAGGAAATCCTTATCGCGCCTGGCGGCGACCGCAGCGCGGATCTTGGCCGCGTAGTCCTCGCGCGGGATCACCTGCTTGCCTTCCAGGTGACCGCATTTTTTCGGGAATTCCTGGTCCTCTATGTGAATCCCCGCGACGCCGCTGCGTTCGAATTCGCGCACCGTCCGAAAGACGTTGAGCTCATTGCCGTAGCCGGTGTCGGCATCGGCGATGACCGGCGCGTCGACCGCGCCCGCTATGCGTGCGGCATTGGCCGTCATCTCGGACATCGTGACGAGCCCGAAATCGGGGTACCCCAGGCTCGCCGCGGTGCCGGCACCCGTCATGTAGACCGCCGCAAACCCTGCCTGTTCGATGAGCTTGGCGGTGATGCAGTCATAGGCGCCGGGCGCCACAATCATCCCGTCCCGGCGCAACAGTTCGCGAAAGCGGCTCGCCTGGGTCATCTGATCCTCCCATAATGCAGCTGTAAGATAAGGGTAGAGCGCGGCTTCAGGAGGCGCAAATGTACGCTTTCAACCTAAAGGACGAACAGGCCTTCGACCCCAAGAAGCATATGGAGAGAGTACTCGGCAGGGTCGGGGAAGGCGATGTCACGATCGCCTGTTGGGAGCCCGGGCAGACCAGCCCGTATCATTGCCACCCCAACGCCACTGAGATCTATTTCTGCTTTGAAGGCGGTGGCAAAATGCGCACGCCGACCGAGACCATCGAAATCGGGCCGGGGGCTTTCGTAGTCCATCCCCGCGGCGAATTGCACGAATACATCAACGGCCCGCAGCGCACGCTTCTCTTTCGGGTACGCTATGGCGAGGAGATGTCGGGCCGCACCCAGGAATGGCCGAGCAATCCCGACTGGAGGCCGCGCCCTGCGGACATCGAATATTTTGACGAACAGGACCGGCAGCTCCCGCGCGATTGAAGTAGAGTTCGAGGCCGTCGCGACGGGCTTGCCCACGGGAGCCGCGGCGTGAAAATCTTCCGGCCGAGCAAGATGCCATCGGAGGGAACGAAATGCGGATCGTGATTGTCGGCCAGCAAGCTTTCGGCAAGGCCGTTCTGGAAGCCTTTGTTGAACGCGGAGACCAGGTGGCGGGCGTCTTCGCACCTCCGGAGAGACCGGGGGCGAGGCCGGACCCGCTCGTCGCCGCCGCGCAGGAGCGCGGCGTGACGGTGCACCGGCACGGCAAATATTCGAGCGACGAGGCCAAGCAGGCGCTCGCGGAGCTCAATGCCGATGTCGGCGTCATGGCTTATGTGACGCTCTTCGCGCCGCCCGAATTTTGTGCCATCCCGAAACATGGAATGATCCAGTTCCACCCGTCATTGCTGCCGCTGCACCGCGGCCCTTCATCAATTCCGTGGGCGATCATCCGCGGCCGGAGCGAAACCGGCTTGTCGATCTTCCGGCCGACGCCGGGCCTGGACGAAGGGCCCGTCATCCTGCAGAAGCGCGTGCCGATCGGACCCGACGACACCGCCGGTTCCTTGTATTTCGACAAGATCTTCCCGATCGGGGTGGAGGCGCTGGTGCAGGCGGCCGATCTTGTCGTCTCGGGAAGGGCAACCGAGACCACCCAGGACGAGAGCCGGGCAACCTACGAGGGCTGGGTGCGCGAGGCCGAGTCGCATATAAACTGGGCGACCCATATCGATTTTATCTACGACCTGATCCGCGGCTGCAATCCCGCGCCCGGAGCTTGGACCACCCTCGGCGAGCGCAAGCTCTATCTCTTCGACGCCCGCAAGATCACCGCCGCGACCTTTGGCGCCGTACGCGGCCACAAGATCGGGGAAGTGGTTTCGGCCGGCGATGCTGGGTTACGGATCCTCGCGCAAGGCGGCTTTGTCGAGGTTTCGCGGGTGCGGTTCGACGACGGGTCCAAGATCAAGTCGACGGATGCGGAGATTGCCGAAGGCACGATCCTCGGGGCTTGAGCGGGATCGCCCCCTCCTTCCCCCGGGATTCCGCCGTACTGTCTAGCCGGGCCCGGCAGGGTCACGCGGCAAGGCTTGGCCGTCCATCCCGCTGGCTGACAGCCCGAGATGGCTCAGCACCGTCGGCGCGATGTCGATGAGCGAGGATCGGCCGTGATAGGCACCTGCTGCAAAACCGCCGCCGGAAGCAAAAAGGAACGGGCGCTGCTCGTTTCTACCGAGGCCGCCATGCTGGCCAAAGCCGGTGCAATCCTTCGGCTCGAGCGAGTCGCGCACGATATGGCTGTGCCCGGCTACCCCATGCGGATTGGTGCGCTCGTCGGCCTTGAGCGTCAGCGCAACCTGCATCGCCGAGCTTGTCGGCAGACCGCCTTCGGCGAGACCCGATCCGGAGAAGACCTGCCCGACCCAGTCTTGCGTTTCGAGAAACCGTCGCGCCTGCTCGACGAGAGCGCCTGAAGGATCGGCAAAATAAAGCAATGCCGCCGAGCCGTTCGGTGCGACCACGACGTCGGACGAGGCCGGGCCGCGCTTCAGACCGGCTTCGATCAGCAGTGCATCGAGATCGATCGTCTGGTCGACCGTCTCCATGCCGTGATCGGACCCGACGACGAACAGGATGCGCTCCCCGGTCGGATCGAGCATCGAGACGGTCTCGGCGACTCTTCGGACATTTCTATCCGCACTGGCAATGGCTTGGCGGTGCGCCGGCGAGCCGAGCGGTCTGTGGTGGCCGGTATAATCTGGCTCAGACAGCCATAGCAGCGCAATAGCCGGCGCGCGCTCGCGAAGGACCTCCTCGCAAAAGCGCTCGGTCGCGACGTCGTCACCGGCGGCCCCCTTTGAGATCGCCAGCCCTTCGGCGGCGGGCAATGGGCGTCGGCCGGGGCCGAAGCTGCCGGCCGGATTATAAACCCAGCCAAACCCGTCGGGGTCGAGGAAATAGGCGGCTCCTGGCGACACATTGGAGATAGCGATGGCGGTCCCGCCGGCGCGGCTGACCCGTTCGGCGAGGGTCGGCCGGTGCAGGGTGCGGCCGGTCGCGCGGTGCAACCGGTCGCGAAAGTCGGGCTTTCCAACCGAAAGGCAGACGAGCCCCTCACCTTCGTCGAGCGCCATAGTATTGCCCAGGAGGCCATGCTGCGCCGGCAGGCACCCGGTGGCGATCGAGGCCGCGCTCGTCCGCGTCGTCGACGGAAAGACGCTCGAGTGATTTGCAAACCGCGCCGAGCGCTGCGCCAGCTCGGTCAGGAAGGGCGCATCACCGGTGGTAATCAGATCCGCCCGCAAGCTGTCGCAAATGACGATGACGACTTGGTTCATGGCGAAGCTCCTCCCGCGAGGCCGGGTTCGCGGGTGACAATACGCTCGCGCAACACAGTTGGAAGCGGTGTTTTCTCCCCGGTTGTGTTAATCACCAGGATCAGTACCGCCTTGCCGAGCGCGCAAAGGCCGCCGCGCCAGACGGCATATTCCATCTCGAAGCTCGTGTTACCCAGCCGCACGGTGCGTGCGCTGACCAGGATCTCGTCGGCGTAGGAAAGTGGTCGATGATAGCGGATACCGGTTTCAGCGATGACCGGCCCCGGGCTTGTCGCCGAGAGCGGCGGCAACCCGACCGCCTCGAGATAGCGGTTGCGCGCCTCCTCGAACCACTCGAAATAGGCGCGATGGTTGGCGTGCCCGAACGGATCGCATTCGCTCCAGCGAACCCGGTGACGGATCGCAAACGACCATCCCGGCTCAATGCCGAAGCGCACTCGCTCGGCTGCGGTCACCGCTTCGATTTCGAATGAGGCCACGGCCGGCTTGCGGCCGCGAATAACCGATTGCATTACCTTAAATAGGTCGCCTGGTGCCGCCCCAATGCGTCTTCTACGCTGTCAAATGCGAGCACTTTCTGTCGTGAATGCGACGCTGACGGGTTTCTGAATGTAGCTCAGCCCAAGCGCGCCGAGCGTGGCAATGATCACCGCCGCGACACAAGCCGTGATAAAGGTGCGCATCTCTGTACCTCACATCCCTAACCGCGATCAAAACGTTAGCAGCTTGGACCCCGCTATCAAGCCTGATCGGCAGCCTGGGTAAGGCAGAACCCGCGGTGGTGTGATGCAATGGCTATATCGCCTGATTGCTTGCGCCCTGTGGATCGGCTTGGTCCTCCAGATGACCCCGGTCGCGGCACAGCTGCGCGGTCATGGTGGTCCCATCCGCGCCCTCGCCGTCTCCGAAGATGGCCGTACGGCCCTTTCCGGCAGCTTCGATACCAGCGCCATCCTATGGGATCTGCAGCGCAATGCGGCGGAGCAGGTGCTGCGGCTTCATGACAGCGCGGTCAACGCGGTCGCGTTCCTCAACGACGGCCGCGCGGTGACCGCCGGCGGCGATGCAGTGATCGGCATCTGGACGCCGAGGAAGCCGATCCCGGACGCAATCCTGAGGGGGCATGACGGGCCTATCGTCGCGCTCGCGGTCTCGCCCGATGGTGCAACCCTTGCCTCGGCGTCATGGGATCGAACGGTTCGCCTGTGGTCACTTGTCGGCGGCCCGCCGGTCGTTCTGGAAGGACACCAGCAAAACGTTAACGGCGTCGCCTTCGTCGGGGACGGCACAGCGGTGGTCACCGCCGGCTATGACGCGACGGTGCGGATCTGGCCGTTGCCGCAGCCCGCCTCCCCGATCGTCGCGGAATTGCCAACCCCTCTCAATGCGGTGGTGACGGCGCCGGATGGTCAGATCGCGGCAGCCGGCGCCGACGGTCACGTCTATTTCCTATCTCGATCGGGTGAGCGGCTGGGCGCCGTCGAAGCCTCGCCGGCCCCGGTCGTCGCGCTCGCGATTTCGCGCGACGGCACGCGCATTGCCGCGGCGAGCGTAAACGGCGCGGCTGCCCTGATCGATCGTAAAACGCGGAGCGTGCCTCGCACCCTGGCGGGGCGAGGTGCGCCGACCTGGGCGGTCGCGTTCTTTCCTGATGGCCGTACGTTGCTCACAGGGGGCGCCGACCGCGCGATCCGCCGCTGGGATGCGGAAACCGGTGAGCCGCTCGACCCACGTGAGAGCGGACCCGACGACCCGCTGGCTGCGTTTGCCGGCGAACCCGGGGCACGGGTGTTTCGCGCCTGCGCCGCCTGCCATACCCTTGCGCCCGATCAAGGCAACCGCGCCGGTCCCAGTTTGCATGGCATCTTCGGACGGCGGATCGCGAGCCTGCAGGGCTACAATTATTCCGAGGCCCTCAAGCATCTCGACATCGTTTGGACGCCGGAAACGCTGGCGAAATTGTTCGAGGTGGGCCCCGCCCGCTACACGCCCGGCACCAAGATGCCTGAGCAGCGCATAAGTTCTCGCGAAGATCGCGAAGCGCTCGTAGAGTTCCTCGAACGCGCGACCCGCTGATCAGGCGTCGTCGTTCCCCTCCCGCTCGCGCAGATAATCGCCGGTGGTGCGCAGCCTCGGCCGTGACGGCGCGCCATGGGGATCAAAGCCCTCCTGCGCAACAACGATAACGCGGCAATCCTCGCACATCTTGATGAGATCAAGGCGCTGCGACGCGCTCTGGTACATCCAGTGCCTGCCTTCGAGCTTGGCGAGGATGCGGTCGATCGTGCTTTTGACGCCAAATGGTTTGTTGCAGCGGATGCAGTGAAACGGCTCTTCCTGCCTGAGCACACGAGTCGTCGTGGCCGCGGCGAAAGCAAGACGTGGAACGAGCGTGATCACCTTCTCCGGACAGGTCGCCTTGCAGAGGCCGCATTGCACGCAAGCTTCCTCGGCGAAGCGCAATACCGGCCGGTCGGGGTCGTCCGACAGGGCGCCGGTCGGGCAGGCCGAGACGCAAGCGAGGCATAGGGTACAGCCATCGGCAACCTCGACCGCGCCGAACGGCGCTCCCGCCGGCAGCGCGATTACCTCGGCGGTCGCAGCCGCCGCACGGTGGAGTTCACGCAACGCAAATCGGAGCAGGTCGCGACTGCTCCCCGCCGGTTCGAAGCTGGAAGGCCGCCAAACGGGCGCGTCGGGTGTCATCGCACGCAAAGCGTCGCCGAGCGCGAAGGGATCATCGGTCTCGATTGCTGCAATGCGCGCACCGTCCAGGCCGAGACCGGCAAGGATGGCGTCCGCGAGCGCGATCGTCTGGTAAAGGCCGGCTGGATCATGGTGCGGCTTGGCGCGCAGAAGAACCTGCACCGCCACCGCACCGTAAGCAAAAGCTGCGGCGACGCATTCGAGCCCGATCTGGGTTATCTCGTTGACGGCAAACGGCAAGACATTCGCCGGCAGGCCGTCGCCATGCCGGGCAAGCGCGTCGATCAGAGCGCCGCCATGCGCTTCATCGTGGAACAGCACAGCGGGGGATAGGCCGCCAGCCTCGCGGTAGACGGTGAGCAATGTGCGCAGTTTGCACAGCAGCGCATCGGAAGGCGGCAGCGCGTAACTCGCGGCGCCGGTCGGACAGGCCGCAGCGCACTGGCCGCAGCCGGCGCAGATTCTCTCGTCGATCGAGACGTGATCGCCGTTGGGCGAGATAGCGCTTGTCGGGCAGAGATCGAGGCACCGGTGGCAGCCGACGATCCGCGAGCGTGAATGGGCGCAAAGATCGGGGCTGAAGGTGATGTAACGCGGCTTGTCAAAGCTGCCGACCAGGTCGCGGGCGCGCAGCACCGCTCTCAGCACCGCATTAGGATCCCCTGGATCGGCTCGCAGATAGCCGTCGCGCAGATCGGCCGCCGGGAAGAGCGGCGAACCGCCCGAGAGGTCGAGGACGATATCGCACCGCGACGTCGCGCCGTTGCGTGATGCAGCGAACGCGAGCGCGCCGCGCGAGGAGGGCTCCGGCACGGCATAATCGTCGACGACGAACTCGAATGCGCCCAGATGGCCCGTTGCGGTGCGGATCGTTCCTTTGACAACCGGGAAATTGGTCATGCGCGGCGGCGCGACTTGATCGGGCTTGGTCAAGAGCACGGTGACGTCGAGATGTTCCTTGAGCAAATCTGCCGCTTCGATCGCGCGCTCGTCGCGTCCGTAGACGAGAAGCACTCCTGCGCTCTCGATCTGCACGAAAGGAACGTCCGGCACGGGTTCGGCGGCAGCGGCCGCAAGCGCCGCCATCTTCGGACCGGCTCTGGCCGCGTCGGCCGACCAGCCGGCACTTTCGCGCAAATTGACGAAGCTCAGATCGGCGCCGCTATCCTCGGCTATTTCCCGGAAAAGCTGCTCTTCCTGGGTGCAGCCGACCGTGAGCGGCACATTCGAGCCCGCGAGGGCGCGAAATCTATCAAGCTCCGCGCGGCAGAACTGGCGGCCGGTGACGATATCAAAGTTGCGGCAGCCACGCGCCAAAGCTCCCGCATCGAGCGGCATCGTGTCTTGGCACGAGCAGATCAGTATTTTGTGCCGATTAGCCATGTACCGCTATAATGATCAAGACTTGGGCACAAAACCATCGCGAAATGCCATCATTTCTGCGCGCGCTCGATCTGCCGCCGCCGTTTCGGCTGGTGACACTGCGCGAGGCGGGCGATGCGTTTGCCCACGCCTGCGCCCATGCCCCTCAGCTCGGCGCCGGGACATTGGTCCTTGTTGGCCGCTTCGACCTTGCGGAATTTGCAGTCGTGCTCGAACCGGAAGGGCCGCTCGTGAGTGCTCGCCGCAGCTTCTACGCCGGCATGATGGCGCTTGCCGATGCGCTTTCTGCGCTCGCGCCGCCCGAGACGCCGATCACGATCGAATGGCCAGATCGGCTGGAGGTAGGTCACGGCGTGTTGGGCGGTGGTCGTCTCGGCTGGCCGCAACCCGCCCACGAACACGCGAGACCCGATTGGCTCGTATTCGGCTTCGTTGTCCGTCTCGTTTTGATGCGAAGCGAAGAGGCCGGCTACCACCCGCTTTCGACGGCGCTTGCGGATGAGGGGTTTGGGGAGCTCGGAGCGGAGCGCCTGGTCGAAGGCTTCGCCCGCCATCTCATGGTGGCAATCGATCTCTGGCAGGAGGGTAATTTCGCGGCAATCGCGCAAAGCTATCTGGCTCGTCTGCGGCCCGAGCGCGGTGTGCGACGTACTATCGATGCGGGCGGAAACCTGCGGATTGAGCGCCCGGGCAAGCCGCTCGCATTAATGGATTTGCAAGCCGCGCTGGCTGTGCCGTCATGGCTCCCACATCTCTGCGGCTACGCGTCATGAGTGCGCCCTTGCGGCGTATAGCGGTTGGGATTGTCGTCGAGCGGCGCCAAGCAATTTCGCAATGGGCCGACTCTCTTTGGCGTCCCGTCGCAGTCCTCGCAGGGTTGCCCAGTGCCGCCTCGTGGACGCCCCTGGCAGAGAACGGCGATACCGTCACCTATTACGCCGGCCCAGCCGAGATCGCGCTTTACAGGTCGGAAGCGGAAAACTATCGACGCAACCTGCTATCGGGCGCGCCAGCGATCTGGGTCACGATGCACGCAACCGGCGGCGAACCGCCTTATGTCATCGGCGGGGTGACTGTCGACCCGGCGGAGGGCGAAGGATGGACCGAGCCAGGTCAGGCGATCGTCGAAGCCGTTGCGATGCCGCAAGCCGTGCGCGAGGAAATCGAAGCCTTCATTGCCCGATTTCCTGCCCAACCGGGCTTCGTAAAGCGTCAACGCGACCGCGCCGATCCCGAGGCTCTGGCAAGACGCGGTCCACAGGCCGGGAGGCGCGATGAGCGGCGATGAATCTTTTCTTGCGCGCTGGTCGCGGCGAAAGCGCAACGTCACGGCGCAGTCGAATGCGGAGAAGGGTCAGCCGCAGAGCGCGACCGAGATGGCGACGCCGGGTCCTAACGGACCAGAGGATCGGCCACCCATCACTTTGCCGCCAATCGAATCGATCGAATCCGCTTCGGACATCAAGGCCTTCCTTGCGCCCAGCGTGCCGCTGGAGCTGACACGCGCGGCGCTTCGCCGGGCCTGGACGGCGGATCCAGCCATCCGCGATTTCATCGGCCTGTCGGAGAATGCGTGGGATTTCAATGCCTCGGCTGGGCTGCCTGGGTTTGGTTCGCTGGACCTTCAAGACGTCCGTCGGCTCGTAGCAAAGGTGCTGAGCGAGCCCAAGGCAGCCGATCCCGCCCAGACTGCGGCGGCGCTCTCAGATCATTCGGCAACACCGGCGGATACCGCAGAGGCGGGCCCGGCCGTCGCTACCGCAGCGCTGCCGGAAAATATTGCTGCCCCGCAGCATAGAGGTGATGAGGGAAAAGTGCGCGGGCCCGGCTCTCACCGCCGTCACGGCGGCGCGCTTCCGCAATAATGGGCCGTTATAGCCTTGGGCTATTGACGGTCTCATCGTTCCAGCATTAGCGTGCTATGCAATTGGCGCAAACGCCGTCGGAGTATTGTTCATGGGAGGAGATGCGGGGCTGGAGGAGGCGATCCGGGCTGTGGGAGGCGTCACCGAGTTGGCGCGCCGGATTGGGATCTCGCAGCCCTCCGTGTCCAACTGGTCGCGTGTTCCGGCGGACCGCATTGTCGCGGTCGAGGCGGCGACCGGTGTCACCCGCGCGGTGTTGCGCCCAGACCTTTACGCGGACGCAACCGACGCATTCGATGACACTGCGGTCGCGCGTTCGCAGGAATATGCGCTGCTGGCGGCGCTCCTGGCGCACGCACCGGACGCACAAATGCTGAAGCGATTGGCGGCAATCGAGAGCGACGGGACGCCGCTCGGCCTAGCGCATGAGGGGCTTGCCGGAGCGGCCGCAGAGAAAGATCCCGTAGCGGTCGCGCGCGAATATTTCGACCTTTTCATTGGCGTAGGTCGCGGCGAGCTGTTGCCGTACGGGTCTTATTACCTGACCGGCTTTCTGCATGAGCGGCCGCTGGCGCGGCTGCGCGCCGATCTCGTCGATCTCGGTATCGAGCGCATCGAAAGCCAATGCGAGCCCGAAGACCACGCCGCGATCCTCTGCGAGATCATGGCTGGTCTGGTTGCCGGGGAATTCGCGGCATCGGTCGAGCAACAGCGTCGCTTTTTCGAGCGGCATCTCGGGCCGTGGATGGCGCGGTTCTTCGCCGATATCGAATCTGCGGAGGTGGCTGATTTTTATCGTCCGGTCGGCACGATCGGACGGCTCTTCATTGAGATAGAAACAGAGGCATTCGCGCGAGCTGAATAGGAAGCACGAGGAGGAGGAGGAGAACGCCGTAATGAAGGCCCACGACAAGGCGACCCTCGGGCGCCGCAGCTTGTTCCGGCTGGTCGGCATAGGCGCCGCGGCGGGTGCGATCGCGCCGCTAGGGCGAGAGGCGGCAGCCGACGGTGAAAAAGAAGACGAGAAGCGCAAGGCGCGGTATCGCGACAGCGAGGAAGTGAAGACCTACTACCGCGTCAACCGCTATCCGAAATAGGGGGCTCGCGATGCTCATTAGGAGAAGCGAACGCGAGGCGCGGCGCGGCTCGCTCACTGCCTTTGCAGGCCAATCGGATCGTGGCCTCGACCGCCGAAATTTCTTGCGGCGATCAGGCCTCACCGCGGGCGGCCTTGCGACGCTGGGCACACTGCCGCTCGGCAATGTGCGCAAGGCAAAGGCGGGGCCCCCGCCGCCCGCCGGCGCAAAGGTGGCGACCCGCAAGAGCATCTGCACCCATTGCGCGGTCGGCTGTACGGTCACCGCCGAAGTCGCCAACGGCGTGTGGATCGGCCAGGAGCCGAGCTGGGACAGCCCGATCAACCGCGGTTCGCATTGCGCCAAGGGCGCCTCGGTGCGGGAACTCGTGTCGGGCGAGCGGCGGCTGAAATACCCGCTGAAGCTGGTCGACGGCAAATGGACCCGCATTTCCTGGGACCAGGCGGTCGGCGAGATCGGCGACAAGCTGTTGGCGATCCGCGAAAAATCGGGGCCGGATTCGGTCTACTGGCTGGGCTCGGCCAAATTCACCAACGAGGGCGCCTACCTGTTTCGCAAGCTCGGCGCCTTCTGGGGGACCAACAACACCGATCACCAGGCGCGGATCTGCCATTCGACGACGGTGACCGGGGTCGCCAATACCTGGGGCTACGGTGCGATGACCAACAGCTTCAACGACATCCGCAATTCGAAGACGCAGATCATCTGGGGCGGCAATCCGGCCGAAGCGCATCCGGTGTCGTTGCAGCATCTGCTCGAAGGCGCCGAACTCAACAGGGCCAATGTCGTCGTGATCGACCCGCGGCTGACGCGCACCGCCGCGCATGCGACCGAATATGTGCGGCTGCGGCCGGGCACCGACATACCGGTGCTCTACGGCATGATGTGGCACATCATCAAAAATGGCTGGGAGGACAAGGAATTCATCAAAGAGCGCGTGTACGGTTTCGACGACGTCAAGAAAGAGATCGAAAAATGGACGCCCGAGGAGGTCGAACGCGTCAGCGGCGTGCCGGCGGAACAGCTCGCGCGCGTCGCCAAGATGTTCGCCACCGAAAGGCCGGCGACATTGATCTGGTGCATGGGCCAGACCCAGCATACCGTCGGTACCGCCAATGTGCGGGCGAGCTGCATCGCTCTGCTGCTCACCGGCAATGTCGGCAAACCCGGCACCGGCGCTAACATCTTTCGCGGCCACGACAATGTGCAGGGCGCCACCGACGTCGGCCTCGATGTGGTGACGCTGCCGTTCTACTACGGGTTGGCCGAGGGCGCCTGGCGGCATTGGAGCCGCGTCTGGGAAGTCGATTACGACTATCTGCAGTCCCGCTTCGACTCGAAAAAAATCATGGAGACGGCCGGCATCCCGCTGACCCGCTGGTTCGACGCGGTGCTATTGCCGAAGGACCAGGTGGATCAGAAGGACAATGTGCGGGCCATGTTCGTGCAAGGCCACGCCAGCAACAGCATCACCCGCATCCCAGAGTCGCTGAAGGCGCTTGCAAAGCTCGAGCTGCTGGTCGTCGCCGACCCGCATCCGACGACCTGGGCGTCGCTGGCGCTCGACGCCGGACGCAAGGGCGATATGTACCTGCTGCCGGCCTGCACGCAGTTCGAGGCCACGGGTTCGCGGGTCGCGTCGAACCGTTCGCTGCAATGGGGCGAACAGATCGTCAAGCCGATCTTCGAGTCGAAGAACGATCTGGAGATCATGTACCTGATCGCCAAGAAGCTCGGCTTTGCCGACAAGATGTTCAAGAACATCAAGGTCGACGACAACCTGCCGGTGGCCGAGGATGTACTGCGCGAGATGAACCGCGGCTCCTGGTCGACCGGGTATTGCGGCCAGTCGCCCGAGCGTCTCAAGCTGCACATGGCGAACCAGAAGGATTTCGATCTGGTCACGATGCGGGCCACGACCGGCCCGGCCAAAGGCGATTACTACGGGCTGCCGTGGCCGTGCTGGGGCAAGCCTGAGGTCAAGCATCCGGGCACGCCGTTGCTCTATAATACGAACCTGCCTGTCATGGAGGGCGGCGGCACCTTCCGCGCGCGCTTCGGGGTCGAGCGCAACGGCGTCAACCTGCTCGCCGAGGGCTCCTATTCGGCGGGCTCGGAGATCAAGGACGGCTATCCCGAATTCACGATGGCCGTGCTGAAAAAACTCGACTGGGACGGCGCACTGACGGCGGACGAGTTGGCAACGATCGAGAAGATCGCCGGCAGCCCGGAGAAGATCGGTACGGTGTCGTGGTCGACCGACCTCTCGGGCGGCATCCAGCGCGTGGCGATGAAGCACGGCTGCGTTCCGTACGGCAACGGCAAGGCGCGGATGCTGGCGTGGAACCTGCCCGATCCGATCCCGGTGCATCGCGAGCCGATCTATACGCCGCGGCTCGATCTGGTCGCCAAGTATCCGACCCTGCCCGACGCCAAGCAGTTCCGGCTGCCCAACATTGGCGGCTCGGTGCAGAAGGCGGCGGTCGACAAGGGCGTCGCGAAGCAGTTCCCGCTTATTTTAAGTTCCGGCCGGCTCGTCGAATACGAAGGCGGCGGCGAGGAGACCCGGTCCAACAGATGGCTCGCCGAACTGCAGCAGGACATGTTCGTCGAGATCAACCCGGCTGATGCGCAGGCGCGTGGCATCACCGACGGCGCCTGGGTCTGGGTGACCGGCGCCGAGAACGGCTCGAAAGCCAAGGTCAAAGCACTTGTCACCGAACGTGTCGGCAAGGGTGTCGCGTGGATGCCCTTCCATTTCGGCGGCTGGTTCGGCGGGGTCGATCTGCGGGGCAATTATCCGGAGGGCGCCGATCCGATCGTGCTCGGCGAAAGCGCCAACACGATCACGACCTATGGCTACGATCCTGCCACTGGGATGCAGGAGCCTAAAGTCACGTTGTGTCAGATCGCGGCGGCGTAGGGAGGAACCGCATGGCCCGGATGAAATTTCTCTGCGACGCCGATCGCTGCATCGAGTGCAACGCCTGCACCACCGCGTGCAAGAACGAGAACGAGGTGCCGTGGGGCATCAACCGCCGACGCGTCGTCACGCTCGACGATGGCCAACCCGGCGAACGGTCGGTTTCAATGGCCTGCATGCATTGCACCGACGCGCCGTGTCAGGCGGTCTGCCCAGTCAATGCTTTCTACACGACCGCCGACGGGGTCGTGCTGCATTCGAAGGACATCTGTATTGGCTGCGGCTATTGCTTCTATGCCTGTCCGTTCGGCGCGCCGCAATATCCGAGCGTCGGCAATTTCGGCTCGCGCGGCAAGATGGACAAATGCACCTTCTGCGCCGGCGGCCCGGAGCCGGACGGCAGCGCCGAGGAGTACGAGAAATACGGCGCCAATCGCCTCGCCGAAGGCAAATTGCCGCTATGTGCCGAGATGTGCTCGACCAAATCGCTCCTCGCCGGCGACGGCGAAATCATCGAGCAGATTTACAAGGAGCGCGTCGCACAGCGCGGATATGGTTCCGGAGCCTGGGGCTGGAAGACAGCCTACCGCGAAACCGTCAGCTCATAACCGCGGCAAAAGATTAAGTCCGGAGGAATGCCATGCAGGCTCTCGCAGCTCGCCTTCGCATCGCTCTCGCCCTGGTCTTCCTGGCGATCGCTGCGATCGGATACCCGGCAGCGGCGCAGGCACAATTGGTCGATCCGACGAAAGACGCGGTCAGCGAACAGCAGCTGTTGCAGCGATTCAAGACGGTGCGTGGTCTCGGCACCATTCCCGATACGAAGTCCTATACCCTCGAGCAGCCGGCCGGCCGCGACTGGCGCCATTTCCACGAAGTGACATTGCGCTGGATCGGCGGCATTGCGATCCTCGGGATGCTAGTGGTTCTGGTCGTCTTCTACGTGTCCCGCGGCATGGTCCGCATCGAGAGCGGACGGTCGGGTCGCAGTATCGTGCGCTTCAATGCGTTCGAGCGGTTCGTGCATTGGATGACGGCGGTCTGCTTCGTCATCCTGGCGCTTTCTGGCCTCAACATCACCTTCGGCCGGCCGCTGCTGCTGCCGTTGATGAGCCCGGAATCCTTCACTGCCTGGTCGGAATGGGCGAAATACGCGCACAACTTTCTGAGCTTCCCGTTCACGCTCGGCGTCGTGTTGATTTTCCTGATGTGGCTGGGGGGCAATATCCCAACACGCGTGGACATCGAGTGGCTGAAGCGCGGCGGCGGCATGATTGGGCACGATCATCCGCCGGCGTACCGCTTCAACGCCGGCCAAAAGCTCGTCTACTGGATTGTCGTGCTGGGTGGAGGTGCCGCCGCGGTGAGCGGTTATGTACTGATTTTCCCGTTCTACGGAACGACGATCGAGACGATGCAGCAGGCTCAAATGCTCCACAGCATCGTCGCGATGCTATTCATCGCGGTGATGTTGGGGCACATCTACATCGGCACGATCGGCATGGAGGGCGCGTTCGAGGCTATGAGTTCGGGCACCGTGGACCTCAACTGGGCGAAGGAACACCACGCCCTGTGGCTCGAGGAGGTGGAACGAGGCGGTTCTGCTCCAGCGCCTGCCCCTCGCTCGGTCCCGGCCGGAGAGTAGCCCAGTCCCTGATTTCGCGCACCGCCCTCGTCCAGAGGCCTGAATCTCAGGCGACCGCGTGCGGCGTTCCGGCGACCCAGGTCGTGAGCACTCGGATAGCCTGCGGGTCGAGGGCCACCATATCGGCGCGATAACCGGGCGCGAGATGCCCGAGCCGGTCGTCGACTCCCAGGAAGGCCGCGGGCGATGCGGATGCGAGGCGCAGCGCCTCGGCAAGCGGCATGCCCAGCAGTCGCACGCAGTTTCGCACCGCGCTCGCCATGTCGAGGACGGAGCCGGCGAGCGTGCCATCGGCGGTCGTGCACCGCCCGCCGCACACGGTAACGGCTCGGCCGTATAGCTCAAAGCTAGAGCGGCTGCCGCCGACCGGCGGCATCGCGTCGGTGACCAGCATCGGCCCGCCGGCGCCTCGCAAAGCCAGCCGCAACATGGCAGGAGCGACATGCTCGCCATCTACGATGATCCCGAACCACGCTTGCGGCGTCTCGAGCGCGGCAGCGATCGGTCCGGGCTCGCGGCTCGCCATTGGCCGCATCGCATTAAAGAGATGGGTGAAGCCGGTCAGCCCCTCGGAAATCGCGGCGACGGTCTGCGAGTAGGTCGCCATCGAGTGGCAGAGGGAGACCCGCACCCCGGCACCCGCCAGCTTCGCGATAAAGCCGTCCGGCACCTCCTCAGGCGCCAAGGTCACAACTGTCACGCCATTGCGCAACGGCGCCACCAATTCGACATCGCCGGGCTCAGGCCGGCGGATCATGCCTCGGTCATGTACGCCTGCCTTTTCGGGCGAAAGGAACGGTCCTTCGAAATGCACCCCGATGACGCTCGGCTCGGTGTCGGCCATCTCTTCCACCGCGTCCCGCGCCGCGCGCATCTTTTCGGGCGTGTCGCTGATCAAGGTTGGTAGCAGTGCCGTCGTTCCGAACCGGCGATGCGCCGCCGCGATCGTCGCGAGTCCGCGCGGGTTCGGGTCGTCGTTGAACAAAACGTCGCCGCCGCCGTTCACCTGCGTATCGATGAACCCGGGCGCCAGCCAAGCGCCCTGCGGCAGAGCGCAGACCGAAAAACCAGCCGGCAGCTCGTCGCGGCGCAGGACGCGGGAGATGTAAGACCCGCGGATCACGACCGCGCTATCGTCGCGGCCCGCGGCGCCGTCGTAGACGTGATCGGCTGCGATGGCGAATTCTTCTGTCACCGACACTCTAAAGTTGAACACGAAACCTTTAGAGACGTTATCTTATAATCGACCTCTGCAAAGCCGAGCCTATGGATACCGAACGCCAGAGCCCCCGCTATAGCGCAATCGACCTCTGGGGTCCCGCCGACATCCTCGATGCGATGATCGAGGGCCAATTCGCGGCGGTGGCCGCGGTGCGCACCGC
>JBARIB010000908.1:0-2533 GCA_049799535.1 Allostellaceae bacterium
GCCGTGAGCAGGTCGACGAGCCAATTGACAAGAGCGTTAGTCAAACGCCGCGTCGCTATCCCGGTGTTTTTTTTCGCTAATGTGAACCGCTTCACACTTGTGGGGCAAACAGGCTTGGATGATCCCAACAGGAGGCAACCCACGGTGTCGCGCGGAGCCGCTCGGTGCCGATGGTTTATTCGATCCGCACGCGGTTTTGGGGAGTGAGCCATGGAAACACGCCAGATCAGCAAAAGCTCGACGGATGATCTGCTCGAAGCGAAGCAGCGCGGGTTCTCCCGCCGCTCGGTCCTCACCCTTGCCGGCGCTATCGGGACTGCGGCGCCATTCGGAATCTTAGGAGCGGCCCGCGCGCTGACAGCGCCCCCTTACATTCCCGGCGGCTCGCTTATTTGCCGCGCCGCCGCGAGCAGCGAAGAGCTGCAGGGCCCGCCCCGCCAGCTCAAGCTCGCCTGGAATGCGAACGCGGCCTGCACGGTCGCTGCGGCGGTCGCAAAGGAACGCGGTATCTTCGCCAAGCATAATCTCGATGTCGAATTCTTCAATTTCGGCGGAACGACCGACCAGTTGTTGGAGGCGATTGCGACTGGCAAGGCAGATGCCGGTTTGGGGTTGGCTCTACGCTGGCTCAAGCCGCTGGAACAAGGCTTTGATGTTCGCATCACCACCGGTGTCCACGGCGGTTGCATCCGGCTGCTCGGCTCCAAGGCCGCGAATATCGACAGCCTGGAGTCGCTGCGCGGTAAGGCTATCGGGATCAGCGATCAGGCGAGCCCGGCAAAAAACTTCTCCGCGATCTTCCTAGCCAAGAACGGCATCGATCCGGTCCAGGAAGTAGAGTGGCGCCAGTACCCGGCCAACCTGCTGGCGCTTGCCGTCGATAAGGGCGAGGTGCAGGCACTCGCCGAGATCGATCCGCTCCCGTATTTTTGGCTCAAGGACGGCAAGCTTAATGAGATCTTTACCAACCTGAGCGGTGAATTCGCCGACCGCACATGCTGCGTTCTGGCGATACGCGGCAGTCTCATCCGAAGCGAATTACCCGTTGCGGCCGCTCTGACTCGATCGATATTGGAGGGGGCAGACCGGGTCGCCAGCGATCCCGCCGACGCTGCTGCGGTGTATTCGGGCTACGGCGGCAAAGGATCGGTGGAGGATCTCGCCGCTATGTATCGCAGTCATACTCACCATAATCACCCCGTTGGGGCTAACCTCAAGAAGCAACTCTTGCTCTATACCGATGAGCTGAAAGCGGTGAACGTCATCAAGAAGAGCACGGATTCGGCCAAGTTCGCCGAGCGGATCTATCTCGACGTTCTCAGCTGACAGTACTCAGCGGACTTGCGGTGAGCTCCGTCGCCGATGAGGCAGCAAGCGGGCCGAAACCGGTCGTCGGCCCGCTCGCGAGCCCGGCCGCTCGATCGTTAATCGGCGGGTTGGCTGCAGGTGCGGCGTGGCTCGCCGTTGCCGCGCTCATAGCATACTGGCCGGATAAGCCCGACGGCGACTGGGCTTACACCGACGACTTCGCCGCACTAAGCGGAGCACTGGCTGTTGCACTCGCATTGGCGGCCTTTGCCGGGGTTTGGTTTGCCGGTTTGCAGCGCGTGCGACGGCTTGTGCCGTGGTTGGTGGCACTTGCGCTGTTTTTAGCCGCTTGGGAGGCCGTCACGGCGAAGCTCGGGCTGCTTCCGCTGCCGTTTTTCCCACCGCCGCAGGCCATCCTGGAAGTCGTGGTCGACGACCGGACGCGGCTCGTTGCATGCGTCCTCGCCTCTTTTCGTCTGCTGGCGACCGGCTATTTGCTCGGTGCCGCAATAGGGTTCGTGACCGGGGTGGCTATCGGCTGGTCGTGGCTCGCCAATTATTGGATCCACCCGGTCTTGCGGTTCATCGGACCGCTGCCGGCGACGGCTTGGTTGCCGCTTGCTTTCTTCATTTTCCCTTCCAGTTTTAGCGCCAGCATATTCCTGATTGCGCTCGCCACCGGGTTCCCGGTCACGGTGCTCACCTGGTCGGGTGTCGCCGGCGTAAACAGCGCCTATTACGATATTGCGCGGACATTGGGCGCGAGCCAGCGTTTTCTTGTGCTCAAGGTTGCCATTCCGGCGGCAATGCCGCATGTCTTTGTCGGCCTGTTTATGGGCCTCGGCACTTCGTTTGCGGTCCTGGTTGTTGCCGAAATGCTGGGCGTAAAGGCGGGTCTCGGCTGGTACCTGCAATGGGCGCAGGGTTGGGCCGCGTACGCCAACATGTATGCCGCACTGTTGATAATGGCCCTTTTGTGCTCTGGGCTGATCACGCTGCTGTTCCGCTTGCGCGACCGGCTGCTGTCCTGGCAGAAGGGTTTGGTGCGGTGGTAGTCGCAGTCGACTCGTCGCAAAGGGCGTGTGCGGTAAACAACAATCCGGTCCGCGGAACAACGCTCACGATCCTTGAGGTGAGCCATCGTTTCGACCTGGAGGGGCAACCGTTGCCGGTACTGGACCGGATCAGCTTGCGCATCGGCCGCGGCGAGTTCGTCGCCTTGCTG
>JBARIB010000909.1:0-2290 GCA_049799535.1 Allostellaceae bacterium
GGGTGTGGATCGCGACCGGGCACACCGATATGCGCCGCGGCATGAACGGGCTGGCCCTGCAGGTCGAGCAGGGGTTGAAGCGCGATCCGCATGCCGGCGATCTGTTTGTGTTCCGCGGCCGGCGGGGCGATCTGATCAAGATCCTCTGGCATGACGGTCTCGGCATGTCGCTTTATGCCAAGCGACTGGAGCGCGGCCGGTTTATCTGGCCGTCGTCGGCCGATGGCGTGGTCGCGATCACAGCGGCACAACTGGCTTACATGCTCGAAGGCATTGACTGGCGCAACCCGCAGCACACTTGGCGTCCGCACGCGGTTGGATAGGGTGCGACAAGTTGACTCACCCATTGCGCGAGATCATCACAATGGCGTGCGATTATGGTTGAATCGCGTTCGTGCCGATTACAGCCGACATTCTCCCCGACGGGGTCGACGCACTCAAAACGGCGCTGGTCGCCGAGCGCTCGGCCCGCCAGCAGGCCGAAGCCCGCGCCTCGGGTGCCGAGGCCATGGTCGCGCATCTGAAGCTGGTCATCGCCAAATTGCGACGCGAGCGCTTCGGGCCATCGGCCGAGCGCGGCAGCAAGCTGCTCGATCAGCTCGAGCTGCAGCTTGAGGAGCTGGAGGCAAGCGCCACCGAAGACGCGCTCGCCGCCACCACCCAGCCTGGCCAGGACGACACCGTCGTGCGCAGCTTCACCCGCCAGAAGCCGGTGCGGGCACCGCTTCCCGAGCACCTGCCACGCGAACGCGTGGTAATCCCGGCGCCCGCCGCCTGCCCGTGCTGCGGCGGCAAGCTCGCCAAACTCGGCGAGGACGTGACCGAGACGCTGGAGGTGGTGCCGCGGCAATGGAAAGTCGTGCAGACCGTGCGCGAGAAGTTCACCTGCCGCAGCTGCGAGAAGATCACCCAGCCGCCGGCACCCTTCCATACCATTGCGCGAGGCCGGGCCGGAGCCAGCCTGCTGGCGATGATCCTTTACGCCAAGTACGGCCATCATCAGCCGCTCAACCGCCAAAGCGAAAGCTTAGCCCGCGAGGGCATCGATCTCGACGTCTCGACCATGGCCGACTGGGTCGGCGCCTGCACGGCGACCCTCGCCCCACTGGTCGAGCTGATCCGGCTCCAGGTGCTGGACGCGGCCCGGCTGCACGGTGACGACACCACTGTGCCGGTTCTGGCCAAGGGCAAAACCGTAACCGGCCGGGTGTGGACCTACGTCCGTGATGATCGGCCGTTTGCCGGACCGGCACCCCCCGCCGCGGTGTTCTTCTATTCCCGCAACCGCGACGGCGAGCACCCGAAGCGGCATCTGGCCGGCTATGCCGGGATTCTTCAGGCCGACGCTTATGGCGGGTTCAACAGCCTTTACGATCCGAAGCGAAGTCCCGGCCCGATCACCGAGGCCGCCTGCTGGAGCCATGGACGGCGGAAATTCTTCGTCCTGGCCGATGTTGCCAAAGCGCCGCTCGCCGTCGCGGCGGTGCGCCGGATCGACGCGATCTTCGCAATCGAGGGCGAGATCAACGGATTGCCGGCGGAGCAGCGTCTCGCCGTGCGCACAACCCGCATTGCGCCGTTGGTGGCCGAGCTCGAAAGCTGGATGCGCAGCGAGCGAGCCCGGTTGTCCCGACATGCCGACGTCGCCAAAGCCATGGATTACATGCTGAAGCGCTGGGCCGCCTTCACCCGTTTCCTCAGCGATGGCCGCATCTGCTTGACCAATAACGCCGCCGAGCGCGCGCTCCGCGGCATTGCCATTGGCCGCAAGAACTGGCTCTTCGCCGGCTCCGATCGCGGCGGCGAGCGGGCCGCCGCGATGTACACGCTGATCGCCACCGCCAAGCTCAACAATGTCGACCCGCAGGCCTGGCTCGCCGACGTGCTGCGCCGCATCGCCGACCACCCCGCCCGCCGGCTCAACGAGCTGCTGCCCTGGAACTGGAACACGCCGGCAATCACGCACACCGCCGCCCCGTAATATCCCAAGCTGGTGTTCCTGCAGACGCTCCTGCAGGTTACACGCCGTTAGCCTGCGGCCTTGGCCGGATGCTTACGATACAACGCTGGCCTTGACTCCTTTTCCTTGATCCAAGCCCTCCGCAAGGCCACCTGACGGTGACACTACCGCGAGCGGTAGCGTCGATATCGAACCAACTTCGGCCCATATCGAGAACACCTCCGATCAGACCGGCCACAGATCTGAATCATCGCCTCATCGAACTGAACAGGCACCGCCTCACAACTAAAGTGAGAGAGCAAAATGTACATCATTCGCGGCGTCGTGATG
>JBARIB010000910.1:0-2468 GCA_049799535.1 Allostellaceae bacterium
CGACGCGCCGGGTCGGCGCCGCCCCTGCCGCGGGCTTCGCCAAGGTTATCCACTCCCGGCCAATGTTGTCTCTGGAGAACGCGTTCGAAGAGCAAGACGTCCGCGACTTCTTTGCCGGAGTGCGCAACTTCTTCCGACGCACGGCGACCGAAGCCCTCGTTGCCGAGGACAAGATCGAGATCATAGCCGAGCCCAAGATCGACGGGCTATCCATCGCGCTCTCCTACCGGGATGGCCGTCTCGTTCTGGGCGCGACGCGCGGCGACGGCACTACCGGCGAGAACGTCACCGCCAACCTTCGCACGCGCGACAGGGTGCCGGGAAAACTTGCCGGCGAGGGTTGGCCCGAACTGGTCGAAGTTCGCGGCGAGGTCTATCTCGAGCGCGCCGGTTTCTTCGCGCTGAACGAGGAACGGGCGGCGGCGGGAGAATCGATTTTCGCCAATCCCCGCAATGCGGCGGCCGGCTCCTTGCGCCAACTTGACCCGGCGATCACGGCGCGGCGGCCACTCAAATTCTTCGCCTATGCCTGGGGCGAGGCCAACGCGCCCTTCGCCCGCACGCACGACGAGGCGCTGGCGCGGTTTCATGACTGGGGGTTCTCGGTCAATCCCCGTTCGCAGCTATGTCGCGGTGTCGACGAGGCACTCGCCTACTACCGCGACATCGCCGCCGAGCGCGCGGAATTGCCCTACGACATCGACGGCGTCGTCTACAAGGTAAATGATCTGGCATTGCAGGAGCGGCTCGGCATGGTCAGCCGGGCGCCGCGCTGGGCGGTGGCGCAGAAATTCCCGGCGCAACAAGCCCAGACGGTCTTGCGCGACATCTCGATCCAAGTCGGCCGGCAGGGCTCATTGACGCCGGTGGCGATGCTCGAGCCCATCACCGTCGGGGGTGTGGTCGTGCAGCGCGCCACTCTCCACAACGAGGACGAGATTGAGCGCAAGGATGTGCGCGTCGGCGATACCGTCATCGTGCAGCGTGCGGGCGACGTCATTCCGCAGATCGTCTCCGTCGTGCTCGACCGGCGCCCAAAGGACGCAGTGCCCTACCAATTTCCGGATCACTGCCCGATTTGCGGCAGCCTCGCAGTGCGCGAGCCCGGCCAGGTGGCGCGACGCTGCACCGGCGGTCTGATTTGCGCGGCGCAGGCCGTGGAGCGGTTGCGGCATTTCGTGTCGCGCGACTGCTTCGACATCGAGGGGCTGGGTGAGAAGCACATCACCGTCTTCTGGCAGGACGCGCTGATCCGCCAGCCGGGCGACATCTTCCGGCTCGACCCGGAGGTGATTGGCAAGCGCGAAGGCTGGGGCGAGCTCAGCGCCCGCAACCTGATGGCAGCGATCGACGAGCGCCGGCGGATATCTCTCGACCGCTTCATCAATGCGCTCGGCATTCCTCAGGTCGGGCAAGCGACCGCTCGCCTGCTCGCCCGTCATTACCGCTCGCTCACTCAATGGCGGCGCGAGATGCAAGCGGCGCAGGATCCGGACAGCGAGGCGCGGGCGGCGCTCCTCGATATCCACGGCATCGGCGAAGACATGGCGGCTGACATCCTCGGCTTTTTCGCCGAGCCGCATAACCGCACGGTGCTTGACGATCTCGAGCGGGAAGTCACGGTTCTCGATTACGAGGCGCCGGCGCAGCGCACCGCCTCGCCGCTCGCCGGCAAGACGATCGTCTTTACCGGAACATTGGAGGCGATGAGCCGCTCCGAGGCCAAGGCGCGCGCCGAGGCGCTTGGCGCCAATGTGACGGGCTCGGTCTCGGCTAAAACCGATTACGTCGTGGCCGGGGCCGATCCCGGATCGAAAGCGACTAAGGCCGCCGCGCTCGGCGTCAAGGTGCTCGACGAGGCCGGCTGGCTCGCGCTCGCCGGCGACGCTGCGGGATGACAGTCGGCGGTGTTCGGCAACGCTGACGAGGAACGCCTGGAGCCGTCGCTCGGCCCGGCGATGGCGTCGGCTGCCGACAGCGGGCAAGAGCCGACGCTTTTCTTCACACCGGCGGAGGCCGGTGCCCATGGATCTATGGGTCCCGGCTGGAGCCTGTCCTCGGGCCGCCCGGAGGGCGGACCCGTGGGCCGGGATGACACGGAAGATGCGCTGCGACCACCGGAGCCCTTTGAAAGAGAACAACAAGCCGAGCGATCTCACTGGTGGAGCAGGCTGCGCGGGCCGCTGGGGTCGCTGGTATTGCACCTGCTGCCGTTGTTGCTGCTGATCGACTGGCCGATGTCGCCGCCCGCCGAGGTCGAGACCATCCCGGTGCAACTCGTCCTCGAGCCGCCGCCAAAGGCGGCGCCGGCACCGCCGCAACCGCAGCCCAAACCCACGCCGCCGCCCCGCGGCCGTCTGGCATCAGAGGATCTCGGCGAACCCGAAGCCAAAGAGGTCGACAAACCAAAGGGCGATCCGGCACCGGCTGACAAGTCGGCCAAAACCGATACGCCTCCGACTGAAACA
>JBARIB010000911.1:0-1711 GCA_049799535.1 Allostellaceae bacterium
GTCTCGCGCCAATTGATCGGGCGGCGTTGCCAGCAGGTCTTCGAGCGAGCCAAGGATGAGCGTCAGCGGCGTGCGGAATTCGTGGCTGACATTCGAAAAAAATGCGGTCTTGGCGCGATCGATTTCAGCGAGCGCCTCGGCGCGCTTGCGTTCTTCCTGGTACGCTCGTGCATCGGCAATACCGGCGGCGATCTGCCCTCCTAGAAGCTCGATAAAGCCGCGATACTCTTCATCAAAGACCAGATAGGGATTGAGCCCCACAATCAGAAAGCCGGCGACACCCGCTTGACCCGGCTCGCCAAGTGGGACAACGGCGGCACGGTCTGGCGGCCGGTCCCACGCCCCGGTCGGCAACTGCTCAAAGCGTGATGAAAGATCCTCGACGACCGCGAGCGCCTTATCGGAAGTCACCTGCGCAAGCGGCCACTGCGATGCCGCGTTGTTCAATTCGACGCATGATGCGGTCGCCGGTGAGCCCGGTTCCAGACCCACTTGCGCCGCGAGACGGGCAGTCTTTCCACCAGGTTCTGTCAGGTAAAGTAACGCGAAAGGCAAATCGCGCGCGTTCGGCGAAATGCATTCGGCGGCAACCGCGCACACTTGCTCTGGTGTATGCGCTTGGGAGGGAGCCGCCGCGACCTCGCGCAAAAGCCGCAGTCGCCGTTCGCCGATTACGCGCGACGTCTCGTCGGTGACCGCGGCAAAAATACCGCCGACCTCGCCGCGGTCGTTTCGCAGCGGGCTGTAGGAGAAAGTGAAGTAAGTTTCCTCTTGATAACCGAAGCGGTCCATCACGAGGAGGAGAGCCTCGTCGAAGGTGGATTCGGCGCGCTCCAAGACGGCCTCGGTGCGCGGGCCGATCAGGCCCCATATCTCCGTCCACACATCCCGGGCCGACTGACCGAGGGCGTTCGGGTGCTTTTTTCCGAGGAAGGGACGGTAGGCGTCGTTGTAGAGGTTTGACAAATGGCGTCCCCACCATACGAACATCGCGTAGCGGGAACTCATCATGATGCCGACCGCGGTTTTCAGGCTTATCGGCCAGCTTTGGGGAGGGCCGAGCGGCGTGCGCGCCCAATCTGTTACGCGCATCAGGGCGCCCATCTCGCCGCCGGCAGCGAGGAAATCCGCAGCTCTTGCCGTTGATATCTCGTCCGAGTTCACGCGAAACCTAAGCTTGACGTCTTGGACGATATTAAACCGGGAAGGCGCCGAGATCGCCCGCACACTCCTTGCCCTGGCTCACGCCTTTTCGACATATCTTCTTCTTTCTCAAAGCATCCAGGAGACTAACAGTCGAGATTAAAGTGAATCCGCGCTGCGTTGGGTTTCAAATTGTAACAGAAAGCAACGCAAAAACCCGGGTTACTCTGACCACTAGGGTCTCGCGAATACAGTGTCGACACTTCCCCCATGGGGGGAAAATCACTGATTGCGGACTTTGTCCCGACCGCCCGCCAATTCAACTGTGGCTTCGGGAATGGCTGCTTTCGGCGCTACCTCGCCGTTCGCGCACGTGTCGGCGAAGGACAGGAGTCCACCCCGAGCCGACCTCTGACCAAGGTGGCAAGCATTTCCAGCGCAATGTGTCTCGCATCGTCATCGGCTCAGTCGCTGCCTAGGAGCGACTCAACGGCGTTGTGCGCTCCGCGCACGTTTCGGGCATATGGAAAGAATAGTTTTGGTCATCTCGCCGCGCCGCGCCCAATCG
>JBARIB010000912.1:0-16628 GCA_049799535.1 Allostellaceae bacterium
CGGTTGGTGCGCATCAGCTGGCGAACGTAGGTGACGATGTCACGCTCCTCGTCGGAGAGCCCGGTCGGGTCCGCCTTGGCGCGGATCAGGTCGATGACCTCCTCGCGCAGGCCGGCGCGCCGCGCCGCCCCGACTTGCGCCGCCCAGACATAGGCCGCCTCGCGCTCACGCACCGCAGACAGGATCGCCACCGAGCGCAATTTCGGCTCGACGATATTTTCCTCGCGATTGAAGGTGACGAGCTTTAAGAGGCGCTCGGCGAGTTTCGGGCTGTGCAGCAGAATGCTGAACGGCCCGCGGATGCCGCCGAACACCTTGAGCACGTCGTCGACAACGCCATGATACTCGGCCGGCACGTCGGATTTGCCGGTGACCGGGGTAATTCTCGGCATGTTAGGTTCTCCCCTTAGATCCCTGGATAAGGCTTGCCCCACCCGTCGAGATAGGCAACGTCGGAGAGCGGCCCGCGGCCGACCGGGCCGAAGCGCCCCATCGGATAGCCGATCGGCAGAATCGCATAGGAGTGGAAGCCGGGCGGGATTCCCATCGCGGCATCGACCTCTTTTTCGTAATTGATGTGCCGCGTCGTAAGCGTCGAACCGAGCCCGAGCGCGCGCGCCGCGAGCAGCATGTTCTGTACCGCCGGGTAGATCGACGAGCCGGACGAGCGTGTCGGATTGGGACCGTCTTCGAGGCAGGCGACGATCCACACTGGGGCTTCGTGATAGTGATCCGTCAAGTATTGGACAGCCCTGTGCTGACGGCTGAACTTGGCGGGGTCGGACCCGGGCGGCGGCGCGCTGCTCGCGTATCGCGGCCCGACCACCTCGTCGAAAGCCTTCTTGTAATAAACCTGCACCTTCTTTTTGATCTCCGGATCCTTCAGCACAAGAAAACGCCAGCGCTGCGTGTTGCCGCCGCTCGCCGCGGCCTGGCCGGCCAGCAAGATCTGGCGGATCAAATCGTCGGGAACCGGATCAGGCTTCAGCCGCCGCATTGCGCGCGTCGAATGAATGATCTCGAAGAGGTCGGTGCCCTGAGGGGTGGCTTCAGGCATTTATCGCTCCTTCTTTTGCTGGTTCATTTCGTTTGCCGCAGGTCGAGCCTGACCGCCACGGCGGCGCTGGCGATCACCGCGACATCAGCTGTCTCATCGTCCGGAACATCGAGGCCGCCTTTTACGATCTTAACCGCGACTTGCCCGTGGGGCAGAGCCGCCTTCACCGCCTCGGCATCGACCTTGTCCGGCTGCTGCACCCCAATCGTGACCTCGACCTGCAGGGCGCGCGAGTCGAACCCTAGTGTCCTGATCAAGGGGAGGGAGCTGTGGTGAGTTGCATCCTGAACGGCGCGGACCGCAGCTTTCGTATAGTCGCGGCCATGCAGGTCATTGCCGGTTCCCATCTCGAGGATTATCCGTTTTGTCGCCATCCCGCTCGCTCCTTAACCGACATCGAGCCAAACGACGGCAGCGGCATTGGCGATCACCGTTGTGTTAGTGCCGGCGTCGTTGGGAATCTCCAGCCCGCCTTCGACGACGCGCACGGTTCCAGTGCCGTGCGGGAGCACCGCAAGGACCGCGGCCTTGTCCACCTGGTCCGGGCGCGGCACCCCGATCGTGACCTCGACCTGCATCGCATCGACCGGCAGGCCAACGGCATCGGCGACACTCAAAGAATTGTGCCAGAGCGCGTCGCGTAGCGCTCGCACTGCCGCTTTCGTGTAATCCGCCCCGCGGATGTCGGTCCCCATGCCGATCTGCAGCACCATGCGCTTCAAAGCCATTTCCGCTCCCTCATCCGTTCTGGTCCCGCTCCGTCGAGATGCGCGCGGGGATGTGCAGCGTCGTAAATGGCTAAGAGGCGCTCAGTCTCGACGGAGGTGTAGCGCTGCGTCGTCGACAAGCTGGCATGACCCAGCAACTCCTGTATGGCGCGCAGGTCGCCGCCGCCGACAAGGAGGTGGGTCGCAAAGCTGTGCCGCAAGGCGTGCGGAGTTGCGGTCTCCGGGAGGCCGAGATAGCCCCGCAACGACGCCATCTGACGTTGCACGAGGCGTGGGTTGAGGGGACCGCCGCGGGCCCCGACAAAGAGCGGGCCATCATTTGCGAGCTTATGGGGGCAGGCGGCGAGATAATCGGCGACCGCCTCGCGCACTACGGGCAATATGGGGAGCAGCCGCTGTTTGCCGCCTTTGCCCGTGATCGTCAGCGTCTCACCCAGCGGCGCGTGGGCACGGGTCAGCCCGAGCGCTTCTGAGAGCCGCAACCCGCAACCGTAGAGAAGCGTCAGGATTGCGGCGTCGCGCTTCCCTTGCCACTCGTCCGGCGAGAGCTCGCCGGCGGCACCGATCGAGGCCGCAGCATCCTCCACCGTCATCGGCTTTGGGATGCTCTGCGGGAGTTTGGGCGAACGCAATGCGGCCAGGGCCGTCGTCGCGGCAAGCCCTCGGCGCTGCAGAAAGCGTACAAATCCGCGAAGCACCGAGAGCCCCCGTGCCAGCGAGCTGCGCTCGATGCCCTGCTGCGCACGGTGGGCCAAATAGGCGCGGAAGTCGGCGGGGCGCAAAGCATTGATTGCCGCGAGGCTTGGTAACTCACCCAGATGCTCGGTTAAGAAATCGAGGAAAAAGGCAAGATCGCGTGTATAGGCGGCAACGGTATGCGCCGAGGCGCGCCGCTCCCCTGTTAACCAGGCAGCCCATAATCCGATTGCCGCCCGTAAATCCTCCGCCGCCGGGAAGCGGGCGAGCGGAACTGCCTCGGGGAGATTAGCGCCCGTCGCTGTCAGCGGCCGCGTTCGAGCCACTGCGCTATGCTGATCTCGAGCGCGCGTGCGAGAAAGGCCAACAGCTCGGTACCGAGCCCGGGTTGGAAAGTATCAGCGGTACGGGCGCCGATGCACATCAGTCCGACCGGCGCCGAACGGCTGAACGACAGGCGGAGCAGCGCCTGCGAGCGGACGAGCCCGGCTGCCTCTCCGAACAGCGCCGGATCGCCCTGGGTATTCGTGCACAACAGCACGTCGCGCTCGGCCCCGAGCAACTTGTCGACGGTGCCTGACCGCAACAAATGGATGCCGTGCAGCGGCAGCCTGACGGTGGGAGACGCCGTGCTTTCGACACACAAAGTGATGACATCGACATCGATCAGGACGGCGAGATCGGTTGTCACGATCTGCAGCAGGTGCTCGAAGCTCGGGGCACGCAGCATTGCCAGCACACCCTTGTGCACCCGGCCTTGACTGGTGAGATTCCCACGGCTCGTCGCAATCAGGTTCTTGCGTTCCTCCTGCAGCGAAACGAGGTCATGACGCAGCCGCTCGAGCATGAACTGCTGAAAATCGAGCACTCCGTCGCCGATTTGGCGAGCGGGTGCGCGCAACAGCCGCAAAACGTCGGGGTGGCGGTCGAGAAAACCGGGGTGGTCTCGGAGATAAGCGAGGACTTCCCGGTGGCTGATTTCGCTTGGCCGAATGGTCGCCGGGCCGCTGCTGCGCACCGGTTTTGGTTGATCTTGCGGACGGTCGGCCACGTCTAATTCCGCGGCGCCGTGCCGAGACGCGCCAGCAGGACGAAGACGGCGGCAGAGCGGTACGCAATCATTTGGAAGTTACCTAGTCCTACTCTCGAAGCCGCACAGTGAAGAGGCGGAGGATCCTTGCCCCTCGCCGTTCCGCGAGCCAGTGTAGCCGATGCCCGACGATCGCGCCAGTTCCCCTGATCCAACGCCGCGCGGCGTCACTAACACTGGACTGCCCGAGAGCTGCGTCGAATCGCGTCGGATCAGGGTGTTGCTCCCGTTGCCGCTGCCTGAGCTGCTCGATTATTTAGCGCCGGCTATCACGCAGCTCGAACCCGGCACCTTCGTGCGCGTACCGCTCGGGCAACGCAGCGTAGCGGGTGTTGTGTGGGGGGGAGCGGGTGATGCGCTGCCGGTCGAGCGGCTGAAACCGATTCTGGAGATATTGCCCGCGCCCGTGATGCGGCAAGAGCTGCGCCGGTTCATCGATCGGGTCTCCGCTTACACGATGGCGCCGCCCGGATCGGTGCTGCGGATGGCAATGAGCGTGCCGGAGGCGTTGCAAACACCGCGTCCGCGGCGCCTCTGTGCCGCTTCGGCATGCGGGGTCGCCGCTCTTGCCGATGCCACCGCGGCAACGCGCCTAAACCCAGTCCGGCGCAGAGTGCTGGAAGCCCTTTGCGACCGGCAGCTGACCTCGGCGACCGAACTCGCACGATTCGGCGGGTGCGGGACCGGAGTCATCCGCGCGCTCATCGCCGCGGGACTGGTGGAGGAACGATTCTCACCGGCGGAGCCCCCCAACCCGCCATCACCGAACTGGCAGCTTGCTGGTCCTGCCTTGTCGCCCGACCAGTCGATGGCCGCGAAGCGCCTCGTCAAAAGCGTCGAGGCAGGCGGGTTCAGCGCGACTGTGCTCGACGGTGTGACCGGGTCAGGCAAGACGGAGACCTATTTCGCAGCGCTTGTCGCGACGCTCGCCGCTGGCCGACAGGCATTGGTATTGCTGCCGGAAATCGCGCTCGGGGCACAGTGGCTCGAACGCTTCCGCGAGCGCTTCGGCGCCCTGCCCGCGCAATGGCATTCGGATATTGGGCAAGCCGAACGCCGCGACACCTGGCGGGCCGTCGCGTCCGGCCGCGCCCGGGTCGTCGTCGGCGCCCGCTCCGCGCTGTTCCTGCCGTTTCCCGAACTCGGCCTCATCGTCGTCGACGAGGAGCACGATCCCTCCTACAAGCAGGAAGACGGGGTTATCTACCAGGCGCGGGACATGGCGGTGCTGCGCGCCTCGTTGGCCGCCATTCCGATCGTCCTGGTATCGGCGACTCCGTCGCTCGAAACCGTGGTCAATATCGCCCGCGGCCGCTACCAGCGCGTCGCGTTGCCGCGCCGCCATGCAGCCGCCGAACTGCCGACCGTGCACTTGATCGACCTGCGCCGCGAGCGGATGGAGCGCGGCCGTTTTCTATCACCGCCGCTCGCGGGTGAGCTTGCCGCGACCTTTGCGGCCGGCGAGCAGGCGCTCTTATTTCTCAATCGCCGCGGCTACGCGCCGTTGACCCTATGCCGCGCCTGCGGGCATCGCTTTCAATGCCCGAGCTGCACTGCCTGGCTCGTCGAGCATCGCTTTACCGGCCGCTTGGTCTGCCACCATTGCGGCCATGCCGAGCTAGTCCCGGCCTTGTGCCCGGAATGTCTTACGGCGGGTGCGCTCGTGCCCTGCGGACCCGGTGTCGAGCGCCTGCTCGAGGAAGTAACAGAGCGCTTTCCGGCAGCGCGGTCGGCGGTGATGGCCAGCGACTTGCTCTCCGGCCCACGCGCCGCCGCCGAGCTCGCGCGGGCCATGACCGAGCGGCGGTACGATGTGCTGATCGGCACGCAGCTCGTCGCCAAAGGGCATCATTTTCCGATGCTGACCCTGGTCGGCGTCGTCGATGCCGATCTGGGGCTTACCGGCGGTGATCTGCGCGCCGCCGAGCGAACCTATCAGCTGTTGCACCAGGTCGGTGGCCGCGCCGGCCGCGCCGCGCATAAGGGCCGGGTGCTGATCCAGACCTGGATGCCGGAGCAGCCGGTCATGAAGGCGCTCGCCGCCGGCGACCGCGACCGGTTTCTCGAAGCCGAGGCGGCGGCGCGGCGGCAATCTGGTTTGCCGCCCTTTGGCCGGCTCGCGGCGCTAATCGTCAGCGCCGCCGACCCGGAAACCTGCGATTTCACAGCCGGCGCCTTATCGCGCGCCGCCCCGCAATTACCCGGCATCACAGTGCTCGGCCCCGCGCCGGCGCCGCTGGCCGTTTTGCGCGGCCGCCACCGCCGAAGGTTTCTTGTCAAGGCGTCGCGCGATGTGAAGCTTCAGGTGGTATTGCGCGACTGGCTCTCCCGCGTCCGCACCAGCGGTTCGGCCCGCATCCAAATCGACATCGACCCCTACAGCTTTTTATAGACGAGGTTTCCCGTCCAATCAGGCACCGGCATCCATGCCGAGCTGTGGCGGACGCCTTAAAGAGCCGATCTCTCAATGTCCGACACGAAAGCGAAACAGCGTTAGCTAGAACAGCAGGGCCGCTTTCTCAAACGCGGGTCGAGAGCCAAATCGCTATACGCGAACCTGTCTTGACCACGGCACTGATCAGATCGTAGCCCGGCGTCTCCTCGGCCCCGTGTGCCATCGCTAAATCGCGGTGCGCGATCTCGTCGTCGCGAAACGACAGGATCGTCTCGCGCAATGCCGGATCGTCCTCCCCGAGCTTTTCGGCTTGCGCCCGGTAATGCTCGTCGATGACCTCCTCGACGGCGACGGTACAGGCCATCGCAGCGCGCCCGCCTAACAGGGCGGTAGCCGTACCGAGAGCGTAGCCGGCGACCGACCATAAGGGGTGCAGCAAGGTCGGGCGGACCCGCCGCTCGCGCAATAGGCTTTCGAAGCGGGCAAGGTGGCGATTCTCGGCCTCGGCCATCTGGCGGATTACGGTCGCCGCGCGGCTGCGGCCGAGCACGTCGAGCTGACCCTGGTAGATACGCGTTGCCCCGTATTCACCGGCGTGATCGACGCGCAGCATGCGGGCGATCTCCGCCGCCGGCGACGGATCGCCGGGCAACCGGTGAGCGCTCTGGTCCGTCATGCCGCGCCTCGGCGGATGCCGGCGGGCCTTGCAGGGCTGTGCGCCTGCAGAGACGCCGCGATGCACAGGCCAAGCATGACTAGCGACGCAAAAAGGTTCCATCCGGCGAGCGAAACGCCCCAAAGAGACCAAGCCGGCTCGTCGCAGCGTACCGGCTGCTGCCGCAGAATCTGCGCCTTCAGCGCCTCGATCGAGTCAGCCGCGGCGGGCGCGGTACAAGCGCTCGGGCCAGCAAACCAATGTTGCTCGACTCCGACGTGATAGAAGGCGAGCCCGGCGCTCACGAAGAAAACCACGGCCAGCAGCAGCGCCACCCACAGCAACGCCGACCGGCCGCCGACCATTGTTGCGATAAACGAGATGACGATCGCGACACCCCAGGGCCAACGCTGCGCGAGGCAAAGCTCGCAGGGCGCGAGCCCGCCCCAATATTCCGACAGGAGTGCTGTGCTCAACACGGCGGTGCTGGCAACCAGCACAAGGGCGGTAAACCCGTGGCTCGTTGGCGTCATACCTTCATAAATAGCGCAGCACCAGGAACCCGCCAACGATCGCTGCCGCGACGGCGCTTGTCACAAGCATCAGCCGGCGCTCGATAAAATCGCGAACCGGATCGCCAAACCGCCACAATAGCGCCGCTAGCAGGAAAAACCTGAAGCTGCGAGAGACCAGCGAGGCTAGTGCGAAAGTGAGCAGCGGGAATTGTGCGACGCCGCTCGCGATCGTCACGAGCTTGAACGGGATCGGCGTCAGGCCTTTCAGAATGATGATCCAGGCCCCCCATTGCGCAAAGGCGGCCTTCAGCGCTTCGTACCGGTCCATTGCATGGTAGAACTCGAGCACCGGCCGGCCGATCGCGTCGAACAGGAAATAGCCGATCGCGTAGCCGACAAAGCCGCCGAGAACCGACGTGATCGTGCAAACCGCGGCGAGCAGCCAGGCGCGGCGCGGCTGCGCCAGCGTCATCGGCACGAGCAAGATGTCCGGTGGCAGCGGAAAGAACGAGCTTTCGGCGAAGGAGATCGCCCCCATTGCCAACATCGCGTGACGGCTGGCTGCAAGGGCGAGGGCCCGCGAATAAAAACGGTTAACCATTAGCTAAAAGAACCCGGCAAAATTGGTTGGAAATAAATTTTGCAGTGGCTGCTGGGATGGCCAGAGAGAGGTTTCATCTGGGCCGCGAACGGGGCCGCCTCCGCCATTTCTAACCTCCGCCGCGGGTGAGACTACCACTAATCGGCCGCGGCGAGGACGCGCGAGGCGAGCGGGTCGAGGAAACCGCCCGATTGCCGCCGCCACAAACGCGCATAGGTGCCGCCCAAGGCGAGCAATTCGGCGTGCGTGCCCTCTTCGACAATGTTGCCTTCGTCAAGCACGACAAGGCGATCGAGGCGCGCAATCGTCGACAGGCGGTGCGCGATCGCGATCACCGTGCGACCCTTCATCAACCCGTCGAGCTGCTCCTGGATCGCCGCCTCGATCTCGGAATCGAGCGCCGAAGTAGCCTCGTCGAGGATAAGGATCGGCGCGTCTTTGAGGATCACCCGGGCAAGCGCGACGCGCTGGCGCTGGCCGCCCGAAAGCTTGACGCCGCGTTCGCCGACATGGGCGTCGAAACCGCGCCGGCCGTACCAGTCTTCGAGACCTTCGATGAAATCGAGCGCATGGGACTGCGCGGCGGCGCGGCGCACCTCCCACTGGGTCGCCTGCGGCTTGCCATAGCGGATATTGTCGCGGATCGAGCGATGCAACAGCGAAGTGTCCTGCGTGACCATCGCGATCTGGGCGCGCAAGCTCTCTTGGGTCGCGGTGGCGATGTCCTGCCCGTCGATCAGGATCCGGCCGCTTTCGAGGTCGTAAAAGCGTAGCAGGAGGTTGACTAAGGTCGATTTCCCGGCACCAGACGGCCCGACAAGGCCAACGCGTTCGCCGGGGGCGACCGCGAGGTCGATGCCATGCAGAACCCCTCGGGCGGTGCCGTACCCGAAACGTACGGCCTCAAACCGTACCGCCCCGCGCGTCACCTGCAACGCGACGGCATCCGGGCGGTCGGGCATTTGACGCGGCACGGCAATCGATCGCATGCCTTCCTGCACGACGCCCATATTCTCGAAGATCGTCGTCACGTTCTGCGCCACCCAGCCGGCGATCGCAGCGATGTGCCAGGTCAGCGGCAAGGCCATCGCAACAGTGCCAACCGGGATATGCCCATCGTTCCACAGCCAGATCGCAATGACGCCAGTGCCGACGACGAGGCTCGCATTCAACGTGGCGAGGCTCAGGCCGAGCGTTGTCGTCAGCCTCAGCTGATCACGGAACGCATCGGTCAAATCGTCCATCGCCGCGCGCACAAATTCGTCCTCGTCGCGCGGGCGAGCGAAGAGCTTGACGGTTTGGATGTTGGTGTAGCTGTCGACGACACGGCCGGACAGCGCCGAGCGCGTCTCCGACATGCGCCGCGAGCGGACCCGCAGGCGCGGCACAAAATAGCGTAACAGCACCGCATAGCCGGCGAACCACAGCACGACCGGGATCGTCAACCACACGTCGTTCGACGCCATCAGCATGATCGCGCCGCCGCCATAGACGAGGATGTACCAGACAGCGTTTGTCGCCGAGACGACGCTTTCCCTCAGCGACGGGCCGGTCTGCATCACTCGCTGCGCGATGCGGCCGGCGAAGTCGTTCTGAAAGAATGCCCAGCTCTGGCGCACAACATGCCAATGGCTCTGCCAACGGATCAGGTTGGAGAAGCTGGGGATGATCCCCTGATTGGTGATCAGGTTTTGAAATGCGAGTGCAGCCGGGCGCGCGACGAGCAGGACGAAAGCCATCGCGACGAGCTGCGGCCAGTTGTCGTGGAGCAGCGAGCCCGGCTCGTGGCCGGAGACCAGGCTGACGACCCGGCCGATAAACACGGGGATCGTCGTGTCGAGAATCGCGACGATAAAACCCGCAACAAAGAGCGCGACGACGAGGCGGCGGGCCTGCCGCGCGTAATGCCAATAAAACGCAGCGAGCCCCGCGGGAGGCGGGGCTTCGGGCGGCGGAGCGGTAGGCTCTAAGAGGGTTTCGAAAAAACGGAACAGATGCATTGCCGAATTGCTTCAAGACCTCTGCTGTGGTCGAAAAACGAGGCGGCGGCCTGGTTTGGCTAACCCAGCAATTCTAGCACATGCAGCACCCTCAGTCGTGCGGCACTTCGGGACCCGTCAGCGGCGGCAGCGCGCGCCGCACCGCCGCCTGCACCTCATGCGGCTGTGCCGCGAGCGCATCGCACATCCGGCGTAACTGCCGGCGCAGATCATACACCTGGTCGAGCAGGCCCAGCACCATCGGGAGCGCCTCCTCGTCGATGGCAAACTCGTGTCGGATTTCGACAATCAGCTCGACGCGGGCGACATCGACGTCGTGAAATATCAAGGTCTGTTCTCGTCGCTCAGGCAAGACCCAGCGGTTTTCGACCCACCGCATCAGGTCACGGCGATCGAGCCCCCTCACACGATGCAGCAGCTCTTCGAGCGGAATCATACAGATGGCATTCCCTGGCGGGGGTCGAAGGAATGCCCCGGCGCCCACTTCTCTATAAACTCTGCCAGTTCGGGATCGCGGCTATGCCCGATCACCACCTTGATCGTCACAATTTCGTCGCCCGGGCTCTTCTTCTGAATTCCCTTGCCGCGCAGGCGCAGCTGCGAGCCAGTATCCGAACCCTTGGGGATCGTCATAGTCACCGGGCCCGTTACCGTCGGCACCGTCACTCTGGCCCCAAGGACTGCTTCGGCAAGGCTGACCGGCAAATCAACCAGGATATTGTCGCCGTCGCGGAGGAACAGCGGATGCGGCGCGACATGTACTTCGATCAGAGCATCGCCGGCTGCGCCGCCCCCGAAGCCCGGCCCTCCCTTGCCTCGGAGCCGCAACACCTGACCGTCTTCGACCCCCGCCGGGATCGTTACGTCGAGCCATTCCTCGGGCGCGAGCGACAGCCGCTGCTTGCCGCCGGTCGCTGCCGTGACGAAATCGATCGTCAAGGTGTAATGCCGGTCGGCGCCGCGCGCTCTCAATCCCGCTCCGGCCTCGCCGCGTCGCCTGCGGCCGGCCGAGCCAAAGGCGGCGAAGAGATCCTCGAGATCGCCCACATCCATTTCGCCCTCGGGCCGGTATCGCCACCCCTGAGCGCCTTCCGCTTGACTCCTATAATAGCCGCGCGGCGGGCGCTCGGCGCCGGTCTCATCGATTTCGCCGCGGTCGTAGCGCGCCCGCTTCTCGGGATCAGAGAGCAGATCGTACGCCGCGGAGATCTCCTTAAAGCGGGCTTCGGCCTCGGGTTTGCCGGGGTTGAGATCGGGGTGGTACTGCTTGGCGAGCTTGCGATAGACCTTGCGGATCTCGTCGGCGTTGGCGTCGGGCTTGACGCCGAGCACCTCGTAGGGCGTTTGCGCCATCCGCGATCAGCGCTGTCTTAGGCGCTGGCGCTGCGCAGTGGTCGTCGCACGCTCGATCCGGACCGTTACATTGCGCTCGACGCCGCCGCGCTCGACGGTCAGCTCGACCTCGTCGCCTATTCGCGAAAGGCCGACCCGGTTGCGCAGCTCGGTTCCACTTCGCATCGGCGCGCCGTTGACTGCGACGACGAGGTCGTTGGTCCGTAACCCCGCGCGCTCGGCGGGCGAACCAGGTTCAACGCGCGCAATAACCGCGCCCTGCGTGTGCTTCGTCCCGAGGGCCTGCGCGAGATCGGGTGTCAAATCCTGGATCGCGACGCCGATGCGGCCACGCTTGATTTCGCCGTAGCTGATCAGCTGGTCCATGACCTGACGGGCCATATTGATCGGGACCGCGAAACCGATCCCGATATTGCCCCCGCCCGGCGCTAATATCGCCGTGTTGATGCCGACCACCCGCCCCTGCAGATCGACGAGCGGACCACCCGAGTTGCCGGGGTTGATCGAGGCATCGGTCTGAATGAAGTCCTCGTACCCTTCGATCCCGAGGTTGCTGCGCCCGAGCGCGCTGACGATGCCCGAGGTCACCGTCTGCCCCAGCCCGAACGGGTTGCCGATCGCGAGGACGAAATCACCGACCTGCAGGCGGTCGGAATCGCCGATCGGGACGGCCGTCAAACCGCTGGCAGGAATCTGCAGCACGGCGATATCGGTGCCGGGGTCACGGCCGATCAGCCGCGCATTGAATTTGCGATTGTCCTTGGTTGTCACCTCGATGCTGCTCGCATTCTCGACGACATGGGCGTTCGTCAGCACATAGCCCTGCCCGGCATCGACGATGACGCCCGACCCCGTCGCCTCCGTCTCGCGTTCAATCGGCCCTTGCTGCAGGTTAAAAAAACGACGGAAGATCGGATCCTGCAGTAGGGGATTGTCCTCCCGCACCCGCCCTCGCACCGAGATGCCGACAACACCAGGCGTGATACGGCTCACCACCGGCGCCAGAGTCTGCATCGGCGCGCCGCCTACTTCGGGTATCGGGGCGCCGGCGATCGCCGGGCAAGGGTTGCCCGTCATCAGAGCGATTCCGCCTGATACCACGAGCGCTGAGACGACCCGCTTCATCGACATGCGACCCTTCGAACTGGCAGACACCCGTTCGGCAAACAGACAGCCAGGATGAATGTTTCCGGTGGTGTCTAAATCTAACCCCTCGCGCGATAGCTTCAAGGGAAGCCGGTCTCTGTCCTTTGGCAGCACTTCTATGACTGAGCTGCTAAATGACTGAAAAGATGAGGGTTTTCCTTGCTAAAGCGAAACTAACCAGGCATGCTCGCGGTTGGAGAGAAGGGAATAAGGAGGAGAAACCTCGATGAGCGAGGCGCCACCGGTAATTCGCGAATATCGTTTGACTACCGCAGAAATCATTTACCATATGCCGGACCACCCGGACTTGCTGCAGAGCTTCATTTGGCAGAAGCTTGATCTGGCCCCGGATTTTCCCGAATTGCGTCGGTTCCTGGAGTTCTGGAGCCGCAATATCGAGGGCAAGCTCCATTCCGTAAAGGTCGGTCAGGCCCGCTCTCCCGGTCGCGGCAGGTTCCAACATGTAAAAGCCTCTCTCCGCCTGCACTAGCCTTTGCGTTGGCCGGGCTGAGCGAAGCTAAACCGGTAAATCCCGCCGATGACCCGGCATCGTGCCGCACTTGCCACGGCGAGGAGACGCACTCACCTTTGGCCAATATCGAAATCGAGGGATCGAGCTGTTGTCGGCCTCCGCGCTCACAACCGTACACTCGGGCGCCGCCTCGGTGGAGCGGCGGCTCGTCGCCGTTGCGATTTGGCTGTTCGCGTGCTGCGCACTGATCTTCTTGATGGTGGTCGTCGGGGGAATTACGCGGCTCACCCTCTCCGGCCTGTCGATTACCGAATGGAAACCGGTCATCGGCGTCCTACCGCCGCTGTCCGCGGCTGACTGGGCGACCGAGTTCGCAAAATACCAGCAGATTCCCGAATACCGGGCGGTGCATTACGCGATGAGTTTGGACGATTTCAAGGGGATCTATTACTGGGAATATTTTCACCGGCTGCTCGGACGATTGATCGGCGTCGCTTTTGCCGTGCCTTTTGTCTGGTTTCTGGCGCGACGTCGGCTACCGAAGCGGCTTGTACTGCCGCTTGCCGGCATTCTACTGCTCGGCTTGGCTCAGGGCCTGCTCGGTTGGTATATGGTCGAGAGCGGGCTCGCCGACCGGGTCGAGGTCAGCCAATACCGACTCGTCGCCCATCTCGCTCTGGCGCTCGCCATTTATTCCTCAATTCTTTGGGTGGCCTTCGGCATCGTGCAAGCTCCCTTGCGGGACCCCGGTTCGAGCCCTGGCTTGAGGCGCGCGGCAGAAGTTGTATTGGCGCTTGTCGCATTGACGATCCTCGCCGGCGGCTTTGTCGCCGGGACGCGTGCGGGGCTGACCTACAACACCTTTCCGCTGATGGACGGGCGGCTCGTGCCCGCGGGTTACGACCAGCTTCAGCCGTTTTATCTGAACTGGTTCGAGAACATCGCCGCGGTCCAGTTCGATCACCGCGCGCTCGCCGTCGCGACGTTCAGTGCTGTGCTCCTGCTTTGGGCCGCAGGTCTGCGCGCGAAGCTGCCAATACAAGCGCACATCGCGCTTCACGTCCTGATGGCGACCGCTGCCTTACAGGTTGCGCTCGGCGTTTCGACACTGCTCCTTGTCGTGCCGATCCCGCTGGCCGCGGCACATCAGGCCGGCGCCGTGGTGCTGTTGACCGCTGCTATTTATTTGCGGCACACCTTGTCTGGAGCTGCCGTCATGGACGCTGGAGCGCCGGCGACCATATAGTCTTCATCCGCCGCGGGAGAAGACGATGGCAGAGGACGGCTCGTTTTCGGCAAAAGCCGTTGAGGACTGGTCGCAGCTGGCACGCGCCGAGCTGCGCGGCAAACCCGTCGACAGCCTCGACTGGATGACGCCGGAAGGGATCCGGGTCAAGCCGCTCTACACCGCCGCGGACCTCGAGGGCATCGAGCACGCCGGTGTGAGGCTGCGCGATGCGATGCCCGGCTTCCCGCCCTATTTGCGCGGGCCGCGCGCTACGATGTACGCCAACCGCCCGTGGACGATCCGGCAATATTCCGGGTTCTCGACCGCCGAGAAGTCGAACCGCTTCTATCGCGACAATCTGGCGGCCGGGCAAATGGGGCTGTCGATCGCCTTCGACCTCGCGACCCATCGAGGTTACGACAGCGACCATCCGCGCGTGGTCGGCGATGTCGGTAAGGCCGGGGTCGCGATCGACTCGGTCGAGGACATGAAGATCTTGTTCGACGGCATCCCGCTCGACCGCATGAGCGTGTCGATGACGATGAATGGTGCGGTTTTGCCGGTGCTCGCCGGCTTTATCGTTGCCGCCGAGGAGCAAGGGGTGTCACAGGACAAGCTCACCGGCACGATCCAGAACGACATCCTCAAAGAGTTCATGGTCCGCAACACCTATATCTACCCGCCCGGGCCGTCGATGCGGATCGTCGCCGACATTATCGAATACACCGCCCGGCACATGCCGAAGTTCAACTCGATCTCGATCTCCGGCTACCACATGGAAGAGGCCGGCGCGACCTCGGTCCAGGAGCTCGCTTTTACTTTGGCCGACGGTCTCGAATACGTGCGGGCAGCGCTGTCCCGTGGGCTCGCGATCGACGATTTCGCGCCGCGGCTGTCGTTCTTCTTCGGGATCGGCATGAATTTTTTCATGGAGATCGCGAAATTGCGCGCCGCACGGGTGTTGTGGGCGCGGCTGATGCGGCAGTTCGCGCCGCAGAACCCGGCGAGCCTCGCATTGCGCACGCATTGCCAGACCTCGGGCGTCAGTCTCACCGAGCAGGACCCGCACAACAACATCATCCGCACGACATTGGAGGCGCTGGCCGCGGTGCTCGGCGGCACCCAGTCGTTGCACACCAATTCCTTTGATGAGGCACTGGCATTGCCGACCCCGGCCTCGGCGCGGGTCGCCCGCAATACCCAGCTGATCCTCGCCGAAGAGAGCGGCATCCCGCATGTCGTCGATCCCTTGGGCGGCAGCTATTACGTCGAGAGCTTGACCCATTCGATCGCCGCGGCGGCAATGGCGCTGATCGACGAGGTCGAGGCGCTGGGCGGCATGACCAAGGCGGTCGAGGCGGGCATGCCCAAACTGCGCATCGAGGAGGCCGCGGCGCGGCGTCAGGCCAGGATCGACCGCGGCGAGGAGACGATCGTCGGGGTCAACAAATACCGCTCGGACGAGGCAACTACGGTCGAGCTGCTCGATGTCGACAACACCGCGGTGCGCGACCGGCAGGTCGAGCGCCTCGAGCGCATCCGCCGCTTGCGCGACAAGGGCCGGGTCAATGCCGCGCTTAGCGCCCTGACCAAAGCGGCGAAGAGCGGCAAAGGCAATCTCCTGGCATTGGCGATCGACGCAACGCGAGCGCGCGCCACGGTCGGCGAGATCTCGGATGCGCTCGAAAAAATCTTCACTCGGCACCGCGCCCAGATCCGCGCCGTCAGCGGCGTCTATGGCGGCCAGTACCAGGGCGACGAAGCGTTCCGCCGAGTGCAGCGCGAGATCGATACGTTTGCCCGCGAGGAAGGAAGGCGCCCCCGCATGCTGGTGGCGAAGCTCGGCCAGGACGGCCATGACCGCGGCGCCAAAATCATCGCCACCGCCTTCGCCGATATCGGCTTCGACGTCGATATCGGCCCATTATTCCAGACTCCCGAGGAAGCCGCGCGCCAGGCGATCGAGAACGACGTGCACATCATCGGCGTCTCGACCCATGCCGCCGGCCACAAGACCCTCGTCCCTGACCTGATCCAAGCGCTGAGGCGCGAGGGTGCTGGCGACATCCTCGTCGTCTGCGGCGGCGTCATCCCGCCCAAGGACTACGATTTCCTCAAAAAAGCCGGCGTCAGCGCAATCTACGGCCCCGGCACCAACATCCCCAAAGCCGCCGCGGAAATTCTGTCACTGATCCGAAAGCACCGCCTCGCGGCGTGACACGGGTGCACGGAATATCTCCTATGTTTAGCGCGGCAAGCTCGTCGCGATCGAACTTAGCGGAAGATGAAAGTCGCTTTACCAAAATCGAGAACGATCTCGCTATACTGAAATGGATGATCGCCGGACTCTATGCGCTGGGGGCGCCGAGCCTATGGCTCCTCTTGCGCGTCGCATCGAAAGTGGGTGGGCTCGGCTGAATGAGGCCCGGAGTTATCGGTACAGAGGCGGGGCTTGATCCAAGACGCTGCAGGCGAGCCGCTTCGACCAAAGGGCGCGGCGATTGCGCGGCCGTGGGTGAGTGTCTAACGCCGAGCCTCGATGGTCGCTCAACGACTGTACTTGGGACTAAGCCGTAACCGCAGGGCGATGAGGTGGCGCTAACATTCGGCTCACGGGCAATCTACGGGCCAACCGCCGGGCCGGAGGCTTTCCGCCGGGTGCAGCGCGAGATCGAGACGTTTGCCCGCGAGG
>JBARIB010000913.1:0-2483 GCA_049799535.1 Allostellaceae bacterium
TGTAGGGCCACGTTGTTTTCGACGAGCGAAAGCAGCCTGGCCTCCATCGACAAGTTCAACGCCAAAGACGGCGGATGAGCCAGTCTCGCAGCCTCAGCGATTGCGGCGTTGGTTAGTGCCAATGCCCGGTCCTGAAAGCCGAGACAGAAAAGGACAGTCCCCAGAATCGCCTGTGATGCTGCCTGGGGATGGATTCCAGTCTGATGGACAAGCATGCGATCTAAATTTGGATCATGAAGCGCAAGCTCTGCTTCCAGATGCGATCGGGATGATGCAAATTTCCCGGTAAACATCAGGGTTCTACCGGACGACAGGTGACCCAGAACGAGCCCGCCGGAATCGTTGCGCTGGCGGCTTAGATGCAGCAAATCCTCAGCGAGAGACTGCGCCCGATCCAGCTCGCCGCGATGCGCGTGATAGCGAGATTGCCCAAAAGGGACCCGGAGGAACTCCGAGGGCGAACCAAGCTGCTCCCAGAGCTCTCGTGCGCGGGCATAGGCATGGCCCGTCTCCGGCGCTGCATAGCCTCTGACCGCGAGCAACGCGGCGCCCGAGGCATTTTGAAACTCTAGCTCCTGCTTCAGTCGTTCACGGGTGTCCGGCAGAAGTTTCAGCTGGTCCAGCCCCTTTTGCAATTGTGCGGCCGCTTCCGCCATTGCCGAGCGGGCGGCGGACCTATGACCAGCCTTGCCCCAATAGGCGACGGCTTTTTCAACCAGCCCGGCCTCCGCATAATGCTGAGCGATAAGTTCGGGTTGGCTGTCCATCAGCTCGGGGGAATGGCTTTCGATCGCTTCGGCGATCCGCGCGTGCAATTGCTGCCGCGTGCTGCGCAGCAGGCTGTTGTGGGCCGCGTCCTGGACCAGCGCATGCTTGAAGGCATAAACCGCATCGGGCGGCGTGCCTCTCTGGTATATCAGCTCGGAGGCGACGAGGCGGGCAAGAGAGGTTTGCAGCTCTTCCTCGGGAAGGCGCGACACGTGGCGCAGCAGAGGGTAGGGAAATTGGCGTCCAATCGCTGCGCCGATCTGCGCTACAAGCCGCACCGGCGCCAATCGATCGAGCCGCGCCAGCAACGAAGCATGCAAGGTGGTAGGGATGACAAGTGGCGGCAACGCCCGGTCGAGCACGTAGCGATCCGCATCTTCATGCAGCACGCCGCTCTCCAGCACGCTCTTGGTCAACTCCTCGACGAACAGCGGTACGCCATCGGTGCGATCGACGATCTGCTCAATGACCTCTTCGGGCAGCGCTTTACCGCCGGCAATCTGCGCTATCAACGCGATCCGATCGCCCCAATCCAAGCGGTTGAGAGTCAGCATCGTCACCTGCGGCTGTCCGGCCCAGGGCGGCTGGAATTCGGGGCGGAACGTCACGATCAGCAGCACCGACAAAATGCGTATCCGGTCGACGAAGAGGTCAAGCAGCTCGCGTGAGGTCGGGTCGATCCACTGCGCGTCCTCGAAGATCATCAGGATCGGCTGCTGGCGGGCCAACCCCTCGAGCTGTCGGATCAGGGCTTTCAGGGTCCCTTCCTTCTTCCGTTGGGGACTGAGGTTCGGCAGAGGGTGGCGCTCATAGGCCGGTAAAGAGAGCAGATCAGCAAGGAACGCCAGATCCTCCTCGGGTGGCGCGGCGCGGGCCACCAGGGCCTCGAGGTTCTCCAGCCTTATCGCAGGTGGGTCGTCATGCGTGAAACCCGCTGCGCGGCCCAGTTGGTCGACAAAGGGGAAAAGCGCGCTGTCACGATAATAAGGCGAGCAGAAGTAGCGGAGCCGGGTATACGGCTCGCCCTGCAGGCGCTCCGTTAGCGCAGCGACGACCCGTGACTTGCCGATGCCGGGTTCACCGGAGATCAGCACGACTTGCCCGTGGCCAGCCTTGGCGCGTGCCCAGCGCCGCAACAGCAGGTCGATTTCCTCGTCGCGGCCGACGAGCCGGGTCAGTGCCGATCCATGCAACGCCTCGAACCGGCTCGGGACTCTCCTGGGCAGCAATACTTGCCAGATCAGTACCGGCCCGGCGATGCCCTTGACCTCAACGGCACCCAGATCGCGGTACTCGAAGAGATCGCCGAGGAGCCGGCGCGTCCCGGCGGCAATGACGACAGTGTCCGGCTCGGCCATGGCCTGCAAACGAGCCGCGAGGTTCGGCGTCTCGCCCACGACCGATTGCTCCTGTGCCGACCCGGCACCAATCAGATCACCGACGACCACCAACCCGGTCGCGATCCCGACGCGCGTTTGCAGCTTGACGGATTTGACGTCGAGGCGACGGACAGCGGCGATCGCACTCAGACCCGCCCGCACCGCCCGCTCGGCGTCGTCTTCATGCGCTTGGGGGTAGCCGAAGTAGACCAATACCCCGTCGCCCATGTACCGGGAAACGAAGCCATCGAACCCGGCGATGATTTCGGTGACAGCGCGGTGATATGCGCCAATGACCTCCCGCAGATCCTCCGGATCGAGCTGGGTGGAGAGGGC
>JBARIB010000914.1:0-2068 GCA_049799535.1 Allostellaceae bacterium
ATTGTGAGCACCGTCGTCTTTTCGCTGGGATTTTCCGCCGTCTGCACCTTTTCCGGCGGGATGTTGAAATCCTTGCGAATCGCAGCCTTGACCTGAGCCTCCGTCATTCCCCAATGAGCCGAACGGATGCCTTCGACCTGCACTTGCTCGGCGGGTTCTTCCGGCCGAGCGGGCGCCGCAGTCTCCTGCCCGACGGCCTGCCCCAAAACCGCTACTTGGCTCAGCAACACCAGGGCGGCAAAAGCGTGAGTGAAGCCCCAACGGCGCAAGAAGGCCTCCTGAACATTGGTTTCACCTGGTTCACGACAACAACCATTGATTGAGCCAAGTATTGCGCTCTGCTGCTTCTGCAGCAAATCAGCAGCGAGACTCCCGCAAGGATTGTACCTCACATCCCGACCGACCCCGCTCCCCTCCGCGCGACCGCGACATTGTAGGGGTGGGATAATACGATGCGATCGAGGCAATTTTGCTGTCGTCGATGACGCAGATCCACGAACGACCCTCCTTCCGCATTGCGCCGGTCAGAACGGCCGATGACTTGGCAGCCGCGGTCGCGCTGTTCAGAGCCTATGCGGCTTCTCTGGAGATCGATCTGTCTTACCAGGATTTCGCGGCGGAGATGGAGGCCATGCCGGGCAAGTATGCTCCCCCGGCCGGTGAATTGCTGCTTGCCCGCTATTCCGGCGGCGTTCCGGTGGGTTGTGTCGGGCTCCGGCCGATCGAGCCTCGCGGCTGTTGCGAGATGAAGCGCCTCTACGTTGCTCCAGCAGGGCGAGGCGCCGGCCTCGGCGAACGTCTGGTCGACGCCATCGTGAGAGCAGCCGAACGGATCGGCTACCGCGAGATGAGGCTGGACACGCTGCCCTCTATGGCGGCGGCCATCGCGCTCTATCGCAAATTCGGGTTCGAGCCCATCGAGCCCCATTACGAGACCCCGGTCATCGGCACGATCTTCATGCGCCGCTCCCTCATCAGGCCCTCGGGGCAATAAGCCGCCCTCCTCCCGTAGCCGGCCCAGACCACCCAATGACTAGAGCTCGCAGACTAGCTGGATCAGCACCGTGCGTCCTTCGAGACAGCTGCTCCGCAGCTTCCTCAGGATGAGGAACTTTCTTAATGCCATCAAAGAATCACCTCATGCTGAGGGCGCCCCTTCGCGACGCCGCCTGCGGCGGCTCCTCAGGACAAGCGGGCGCGTCTCGAAGCACGCACAGCCCCGATTCGGCTCTACTGGGCTGCAGCCAATTTCGCATCGGGCCCGGCCGGCTTTAGCCCGAGTGCCGCGAGGTCGAATCGCTGTTGTCAACCCGCGGCCCCTTACCCGAAGTGTAAGGGTCATAATTCGATAGAGGCGGGACCCTAGGCGCCGGCGGATCCGACGGGTCCGATGAACCCGAGCCTTGCATTGGCGGAGTCCACGTACCAGTGAAAAACAGTGCCATCCGGAGCGGTATATGTTCCGGTGTAAACTGTCCTGGCGTTGTTCCACGATCCTGACCAGCCCATGTCTTTCCTCCGTTCGGCTTACGGTAAGGCTTGCACCGAAGAGTACAGCAAACCTCGCACCCAACCGTCACAACCCACCTCGGACGGCCCATCCGCATATGATCGCCAGAATAGTTCAAGGAATCGGCCAAGAGGTGTGACGCGGCTCACACGCTCACTGACGTCGGGCACGGATTGCGGAGATCGCACCCAAATTCAAGACTTTCGGCCAATTTCCGTATGTCAGTCGGATCAGCGGGTTACGGTTTGCATAACATATGACCGTAAGTAACCCGTAAAACTGTGTCCTTGGCTATGCCGCGCGCTGGGTGATTTTGCCAGTCGAGCTCATCTTTATAGGGCGTCGATGACCTCATCATCAACAAATTCCTGCACGATATCATGATGTAAATCGGCCATTCCGAGAGTGTGTGCAATAAACGCAGCCGCATGAAGTACAGAATTTGCGGCCAGTATTACATGTGCCATTCTCAATTGCCGCTGTCGGGGTCGAAGGAACACCGGAAAGGTTGAAATCACACGTACCACCGTTGTACACCTCCATGATGTGCGCATAGTT
>JBARIB010000915.1:0-6757 GCA_049799535.1 Allostellaceae bacterium
CCGGAAGTTTCCTGACAATCTAGGACTGCTCGGGACCGGAGGACCGGCGAAGTGTACGCAGACAACGAGCGTCGGCGCCGCCGTACCCGCCGTCATTCGGCCCTGCTGCTTATCGCAATGGCGGCACTTCTTTCGTATTGCGGCTGGATAATCGCCAGGTGGGACGGAATTCTGTGGAGCGTCTTGGGTGGCCTTGTGATGCTCGTCCTGATTCGGCGGGTGCCGCCGGGGCTGGTTCTGCGGGCGATCGGCGCTCGCCCAGTGGCCGGTTGGCAGGCGCCGGGCCTCTACCAAATTCTAGATGCATTGTGCGAACGGGCTGGCGTCGATCACGTGCCCAAGCTCTGCTGGGTCGGCGAACGGTTTCCGATCGCCTTCACGATCGGGAGCGGCGATACCGCCACGATCGCCTTATCCGAGGGTTTGGTTCGGACAATGGCCGCCCGCGAGATCCGCGGGATCCTCGCGCATGAGATCGTCCATGTGCGGAATGGCGATCTCGCCTTGATGCAGCTTGCGATGGCCATAGGGCAGCTCACGCGCACCTTGTCACAGATCGCCTTCTTGCTCGTATTTTTTAATTTATTCCTGCGCGCTGTTTCCGTGTCGAGCTTTCCGTTCGTCCCGCTGCTCGTTTTGGCGATCGCGCCGCTCGGCGTGGGCCTGCTGCAGCTCGCGCTGTCTCGAGCACGCGAAGGCGAGGCTGATCTCGAAGCGGCTGAGCTGACCGGCGATCCGCACGGCCTGGCCTCCGCCCTTATCAAGCTCCGCCGCGAGGAGCAGATGCTGCAGCGCGGTCGTTTCCAGAGCGCGGTGCGACTACGGGTACCGTCGCTGTTGCGCGATCACCCGGCGACTGAAGAGCGCATTCAAGCTCTGCTGGCCATGCCGCAGCCAAGCAACGCGGAGATACCGGGTGAAGAGCCGCTGGAATTGGCCTAGGTATCTGGATCTCCCACCCTTGCGGCTCCGACGGCAGCCTATCCTGAGGACGGAGAGCATTCGTGGTCCTTCGTCGCATTGCTCCAGATCAAGGCGACAGCCTGATTTTCGGCGAAACTGCCCTTTTGATGCATGGGAGGCCGGGATGTTGGTGGATTGCGAACTCAGCGTATTTGCGGTCGAGGGCACGCAAGACTATGGCGCGCGTGTTGCACGGCATCTCGATCAAGTGCTGTGCCAGCACGAGGAGCGGGGCTTCGAGGACGGCGAGCACAAGATCCGCCCGCTTATCGAGGTCCGCCGGCACGATGTGTTCGTGATTCACTCGCTTTATGGCGATGCTGAGCAGAGCCCGAACGACAAGCTCTGTCGGTTACTGTTCTTTATCGGGGCGCTGAAAGACGCCGGCGCAGAGCGAGTCACCGCCATTGTGCCTTACCTTTGCTACGCCCGCAAGGATAGGCGCACGCAACCGCGCGACCCGATCACGACAAAATACGTGGCGCGGCTTTTCGAAGCCTGTGGGACAGATGCCGTGATGACCCTCGACGTGCACAACCTGGCGGCTTTCGAGAACGCTTTTCGCTGCCAATCGACCAATCTCGAAGCAACGCCGCTCTTTGTCGATCACTTCGCTCAACTGCTGCGTCACGAAAAAGTCGCAGTTGTTTCTCCGGATATTGGCGGCGCCAAGCGGGCCGAGCAGTTTCGCCGCGCTCTCGCGGCGAAACTGGATGACGAACCTGCAGCCGCATTCGTCGAAAAGCGGCGTAGCGGCGGGGTCGTGACCGGCGAGCTTCTGGTCGGTGAAGTGCGCGACCGCACGGCGATCATCTTCGATGATTTGATCAGTACGGGCGGCACCCTGCAGCGCGCAGCGCGGATTTGCCGCGAGGCTGGGGCAACAAAGGTCTTCGCTGCGGCAACCCACGGCCTCTTCATGGGACAGGCACCTGTTGTCCTCGCCGATGCGTTGTTTGAGGGTATCGCCGTCACCGATACGGTCCGCTCGATAGCCGGCGCAGAGCGGCGCCTCCCGCAAAATATCACTCACCTTGACTCGTCGAAGCTGGTCGCCGATGCCATCATCGCCGCGCATTCCGGCCGATGACACGAGCCAAGAGCCGCAAGACGGCTTCCTGCGCGCACCCAACCAAGCATGATAGATCGTTGGTAGCCAGAACTTACCCTGCGAGTTCGGGGAACGGCTGCGCGCGGTTGTGTCGAGCAGAAGACGGGGCTTGGCGGCTAACGCTGATCGCGCAGGCTCAGGATATACGCGATGACGTCTGCTGCTTCCTGGGGATTGAGAACGAGCTTCGGCATGCTCGGATGGGGATTAGTCAGCCAGATGTTCAGCCCGATCGCCGTGGTCCGGGGAGCGTTCGCGATCACCCGAAAATCCGGAGCATCGGCAAAGCGGACTGGCGATCTTTGATCCGGCGAGACGACGTGGCACGGAGTGCAAGTCCCCACCGCGAAGTCATGACCCGCCTGCGGATTGCCCGGATTTGGCAGCCGTCGGATGTCTGCGGGGTGAGACGGCGGCAACTCGGGGCCAGGTGGAATGCTCGGCGCCGGACCGACAGTTTGTTCCACCGGACGCTCGCCCGCCGGGAGCGTCGTGGTGCTGCGGCCGCGCACTGCATTGATGTCCTGAGTTATTGCCCGCTCCGGAGCAGCCGTGGAATTGCCGGTTTCGCCGGAGCAGGCACCTAAACTCAGCCCCGTGACGACGACAACTGCGGCATGCAGCGGGCAATATGTGATGGTCGCCCTAAACCTCAAACTTGCCTGCTTTCCAGATTAGGCAGATTAGAGAGTCGCCCGTGAAGAATGGGTAAGCGGTTGATGGGATTGGAAAGGAAGACCGCGTCAAAGTAACCGAATTTGCAAAAAAGTTGGGTTTGGCGCGCCCGTTTCTGGTGATTTTGGTTTGCCGTTTGGAACGAATCATGGCACGGGGTGGCGGGTCATCAGCGTGGGGGGACGCAGGCGGCGCCACGGTCTCCTTCTGAGGGATGGAGGCGAGGATGCAGTTGATCATCGAGCGGTGTAGCGGGTTGGCTGTCGATCAGGAGACGGTGGCAGGCCTGCCTTCTGATCGGCCTTGCGGGCGCGCGGCCGCTGAAGGAGGTGCGCACCTTTCGCAGGTTGACGGGGGATGCAGATTCGCCAAAAGCGAAAAGCCGTCGCCGGGTTGGCCCGACACTTGTGCGGCGCCCGCCTCCGGCCACCTCGGCCAACGAACAGGCCGCGAACCTTCGTGCCTTCCCGTTCGATCGGGAATCGTGGGCAAGGACCGAACTTGACCTTCGACGCTCCAGCCCATAAGTCAAAAAAGTATGTGTCGAGATAAACTCTTTGCACACGCGCGCTACGAACGTTGCACAGCCGCGTGCGGCGGGGCCCAAGCATGATCGCGCCGGGCACGAGTCCCCTCCTGTCGCTGGCCGTCGGTTTTGCCTTGGTCTACACAATACTGTTGTCCTGCTATTTCGGGACCTGTCTGACCGTCACCTGGCTCAGCCGCAGGCGCCCCGATCACAAGATTCAGAAAGATCGGCAGGCCCCTCCCGGTCAGATAAAGCGCGACATCAGGGCGAGCATATCCTCCCTCGCCGCGATCTCATTCTGGTTCACTCTGGGGGCATGGTTCTACTATCAATTCGGATGGGGCTACAAGATCCATCAGATGACGATCGCAAATACGATTCTCTCTTTTGGCTTTTCGATGCTCGTGTTCGATACCTGGTTCTATTGGTTTCACCGCCTGCTCCATACGCGATGGTTCTTCAAGCACAGCCACCGCTGGCATCATCTGATTCGAACGCCGATGGTCTGGTCGAACGACAGTGATACTCTGGCGGATAACTGCCTCCTACAATCATATTGGGCGTTCGCCTATTTCATGTTCCCGATCAGCCCGATTGTTCTGCTGGCTCACAAAATCTACGACTTGGTCACGGGCTGCATAGGCCATTCGGGATATGAATATGCAGGGAGGCTGTCGTTGCCACCTTCGCCGCTAATCAGCGTCACGCACCACGATCAGCACCATCGCTATTCGAGGTGCAATTATTCTACTCATTTTACCATCTGGGATCGGCTGATGGGCACGCTCTGCCGAGAGCACGACGCCGAAGCCGCGAGGAATATCAGGACTATTCAGGCCAGTCTTGCTGAGGTGAGTCAAAAATCCGGTGTGAGTCGGTCAAGCCGCTGATAGATTGAGAGACGCGAGGTACGTTGCCGGCCTTACGAGCGTGATCGGTGGCGGCGCTGATAGCGCACCCCCACTCCGGGATTATTGTAGAGAGAAACCCCGGTGGGGGAGACTGGTCCAGGCAGCGCTCCTGGTCCCGCTCGGAGAGCTCCGGACCCGGCAGAATGTCCCGCAGTCTGATGTCATCAAACCTGCGGACATGCGGTTTTTGTCGCATCGGATCGCTCGCAATCGTTTTAATCGCGACATGATGCCCTCCTGCCATGAGGGCCTGCCTTGATTCAGAGCAACACAGGGGTGCGAGTCGATTGGTCGTGGTTGATCTAGGTCAAGGTCACAACGGCGCCTCTAGCTTACCGAAGGTCCTGCATTTATTTGTGAAGAGGACCAGAATGTCACTGGCACCCAAAGCGCTTGCTCCGTTCTTTGCCGGGTTCATAGTCGCCGCATCGGCGCAGGCGCAATTGCTACCGACCTGGGAAACACACATCATACTGACCCAGCCGGATCTCGATATGATCCATAGCGCCGTAACCAATCAGATTCACGGCAAGCCGGCAGGAACCGCTGCCTCCTGGAGTAATCCCGCTTCGGGGAATTCGGGATCGATCCGGCTCGTCAAAAAATCAGCACGCAAGAATCAGCAGTGCGAGGAGATCGAATATACGGTGCACTCGAAGGGTCCGCCCGTTTATACAGAACATTATCAGTTCACCAGCTGTCTGCAGCCGGACGGCAATTGGAAGATCGTGTGAGCTTAATTGGTACCGTGTCTCGGCGAATGCACCCGGTTCTAAAGCAGGAGATCGTCTCGATCCTCGACAGCGCGAATGACATGACAATCGCGACTGTCCGCGACGATGGCTACCCGCAAGCGACAACGGTCAGCCACGTCAATCACGGTTTTACTATCTATTTCGGCTGCGCGGGTAGCTCAGGAGGCCAATAATATCGCCCGCTGCGCCAAAGTATCGCTGGCGGTCAATCTGCCCTATACGAGCTGGGAAGAAATTCGGAGCCTGTCGGTCGGGGCAAGGCGGCGCCCGTCACCGATCCGAAGGAGATAGACCGGGTCGGACAGCTGATGTTCCGGAAATTCCTCAGATCGCGAGCTATGCGCCGTGTTCCGGATCAAACCCGAAGTCATGTCTGTTCTCGACTATCGCAAGGGGTTCGGCCACACCGACCTTGGACTAAGGACACTCTGATCGAATCGCAGGGCTCCGTGGCGGTAGGAATTCCCGGACGGGGCCGCGGAAAAGACTAGCGCGAGAAGGCGGCGGACGGATGCCCGCCCGCCTTCCGCGGGCTGCTCTCAAGCAGCCCCTTTGACCTCAATTTTTTGGGCTGGCTTCTGGGCCTCTGGCGTCTTCGGCAGAGTGATGGTCAGCACGCCCTTGGAGAGATCGGCTGCGATCTTGTCGCGTGCCACCCCGTCGGGCAGCGCAAAGGCGCGTTGGAAAGAGCCGTAGGCGCGCTCCGAGAAATGGTAATTCTTGTCCTTCTGTTCCTTTTCCTGCTGCTTTTCGCCTTTGATGACCAAGGTATCGCCCGAGATCGATACGTCGAGATTCCTTGCCTCCAGTCCTGGCAACTCTGCTGTGATCTTGTAGGTCTTGTCGTCTTCGCTGACGTCGATCGCTGGCGCAGCAAAGTTGAATGAGCTCTCAAAGCGCCAGGTTGGTTCGAGGTCGAACATGCGGCGCAGCGATGGCATCCCAAGGGCACCGGAGAAACGGTCGAACACCCGGTCCATTTCGCTCCGGAAAGAGCGCCATACATCGGGTGCCGCCGTCGGCGCCGGGCTTGCTTTCTTCACTTCGACTGGCGTACTGGCCATTGCAGTTCTCCACGTGAAAGGCCGATAGGCAACCATAATTTCGTGCCCGCCGCTGCTTCCCTCATTGAGGTAGATCAATTCTGCAGCGGATGCCTTCCAAATTAATCAGGGGATGTCAGCGACGCTCGTCCGGTTCCGGCTCTTCTGACTTGAGGATCTCATATACCCGGGCGGCGGCACCGCGCGGCCGGCGTTCCAGCTCGGTGCCAATCTGATCGTCGGCGGTCGCCCACGTAAACGCTTCGAGAACCTCGGCCGCGGTTGCTCCCGTCTCTAGGATACTCAGCAGAACGGCGTCATCAAGCGCGCCGACAATCTCGACGATTTCGGCCGCGGTGGCCGAGGGCGGTGAGTGTTCCATTGACATAAGCCTCGTTGGTTTCGACGCGGTTTGCATGCTGGCGCGGGATCGGAGGCATTCATCGAGTTCAACGGTTTCCAGCCGAACTTGCTGCGCGAGCGGGCAATCCTCCGACACCTCGATATCCAACGCCGCCGCAGGGGCGATTGTGTCCCGCGCCTCGATCGGGAAGATGCTCACGAAAGTGTTCGGCGGAAAGGTCGCTGAGCGCGCCAAGCCAAACCTTTGGCGCCCGTTACTCGGCGCGTCCCAGCAGCGCGGGCCAGGTCTTTGATGCGGCAGACAACGTCACGGACAAGCGCCGCCTCACGCATGCGGGGCTTCCTTTTGCTCCCCATATCGCCGATAGCTCGGCGACGACCCGGTCAGCTCGCTATTATGCCGAAAG
>JBARIB010000916.1:0-15013 GCA_049799535.1 Allostellaceae bacterium
GAATAAATCCTGTCCCAACTCCTATCTTTGGCGGCAAATGGGCACGCAACAGTTTGAAAAGATGCGACTCATTCAGGCGACCAAGTTCGGGATCGTGGTCGGTGAGACGGCTGAAGAACTCTGCCTCGGTACGGAGGCTCCGCAAGTGGCCCTCGAACAGCCGGTTTAAGTCGAACGGTTTTGGATCAGACATTGCTTCCAGGTCCGAAGTTTTGAGAATCTCGACTCAGCTGCACCCACTCGTGGCGCCGCAGGTGTCGCATTTGAGGCAGGTGCCGTTGCGGATCAGGGTGAAGTTGCCGCACTCGCTGCAGCTGTCGCCCTCGTAACCCCTCATGCGGGCGGCGCGGATGCGCTCGAGGTGGAGGTCCTCGGTCGGGGCAGGGGAGAGGGCGTGGGGGCCGTCGAGGTCGGTGTCGGCGAAGGCGGCGAGGGCGGTCGCCTGGCCGGCGCCGCCGTCGAGCACGGTCAGTTTGTGGCGCACAAACCCGTTGGAGGCGGCGCGCACCAGGTTCGATTCGGCCTCGCCCTTGCCGACCGCGTCGGGCAACAGGTCGCCGGGCTGTACATGCGCCAGGTCACCACGGTCGAGATAGGAGATCGCGAGTTCGCGGAAAATGTAGTCGAGGATCGAGGTCGCCATTTTGATCGCATCGTTGCCCTCGACCATGCCGGAGGGCTCGAAGCGCGTGAAAGTATAGGCCTCGACGAACTCTTCGAGCGGCACGCCGTATTGCAGGCCGATCGAGATCGCGATCGCGAAATTGTTCATCAGAGAGCGGAACGCGGCGCCCTCCTTGTGCATGTCGATGAAAAGCTCACCGAGCCCGCCATCCTCGTATTCGCCGGTGCGCATATAGACCTTGTGGCCGCCGACGATCGCCTTCTGCGTATAGCCCTTGCGGCGGTTGGGCAGGCGGCGGCGGTCGCCGCTTCGCGCAACCCGTTCGATGACCCGCTCGACAACGCGTTCGACAATCCGCTCGGCGACGAGCGGCGCGCGCGCCGCCGGCGACTGTGCGAAAAGTTCTTCCGCGCATTCGTCTGCGTCCTCGTCTTCGCCGAGCAGGCTCGAAGCCAGCGGCTGCGATAATTTCGAGCCGTCGCGGTAGAGCGCCGTCGCCTTGAGGCCGAGGCGCCAGGACAGCATGTAGGCGTCCTTGCAGTCCTCGACCGTCGCGGCGTTCGGCATGTTGATCGTTTTCGAGATCGCCCCCGAGATGAAGGGCTGCGCCACCGCGATCATGCGGATATGGGCCTCGACCGACAGTGAGCGCCGGCCGCTGCGGCCACACGGATTGGCGCAGTCGAACACCGGCAGATGCTCGGGCTTCAAGTGCGGCGCGCCTTCCAACGTCATTGCGCCGCAGCACCAGGTGTTGGCGGCCTCGACTTCGGCCCTTGTGAAGCCGAGCGAGGCCAATAGATCGAAGGCCGGATCACCGAAAGCGCTTGGCGCGATCCCCAACCCTTCACTGCAGAACTGTTCGCCGAGCGTCCATTTGTTGAACGCGAATTTGATATCGAAGGCCGAGGCCAGCGCCTCTTCGACGGCGCCAATCGCCCGCTCGTTGAATCCCCTCGCTCTGAGGCTCTCATGGTTAAGGGCCGGCGCCCCGGCGAGTGTGCCGTGGCCCAGCGCATAGCGCTCTATCGCCGCGATTTCAGGAGCGTCATAGCCGAGCGCCTCTAATGCCTGCGGCACTGCGCGGTTGATGATTTTGAAATAGCCGCCGCCGGCCAATTTCTTGAATTTGACCAACGCAAAATCTGGCTCGATCCCGGTCGTGTCGCAATCCATGACCAAACCGATCGTCCCCGTGGGGGCGATGACCGTCGCCTGCGCGTTGCGGAAGCCGTGCTTCTCGCCGAGCATCAAGGCAGCGTCCCAACTGCGCCGGGCGGCCGCGGCGAGCTGCGAGTCGGGACAGTTCGCAGCATCGAGCGGTACCGGCAAGACCGATAGCCCCTCATAGCCTGCGCTCTCGCAATGGGCCGCGCGGCGATGATTGCGGATGACCCGCAACATCGCCTCGCGGTTCTCGGCATAACCGGGGAAGGCGCCGAGCTCACCCGCCATCTCCGCCGAGGTGGCATAACTCGACCCGGTCATCAATGCGGTGATCGCGCCGCCCAATGCGCGGCCGGCGGCGCTGTCATAAGGAATGCCCATCGACATCAGCAGCCCGCCGAGATTGGCGTAGCCGAGACCGAGGGTGCGGAAGTCGTAGGAGCGGCGCGCAATCTCCTTCGACGGGAATTGCGCCATCAGCACCGAAATCTCGAGCACGATTGTCCATAGCCGCACCGCGTGCTCGAAAGCCACGACGTCAAAGCTGCCATCCTCGCGGCGGAACGCCATAAGGTTCAGAGAAGCGAGGTTGCACGCCGTGTCGTCGAGGAAATTGTATTCCGAGCACGGGTTGGAGGCATTGATGCGGCCGCTTTCGGGGCAGGTGTGCCATTCATTGATTGTCGTATCGAACTGCAGCCCGGGATCGGCCGAGCCCCAGGCGGCGTGGCCGATCTTGTCCCACAGCTCGCCAGCCGGCAGGGCCTTGGCGACGTTGCCGTCGGTGCGCCGGGTCAGTTCCCAGTCGCCATGATTGACGACCCGTTCGAGGAAGTCGTTCGAGACCCGCACCGAATTGTTCGAGTTCTGGCCGGCGACGGTCAGGTAGGCCTCTGATTCCCAGTCGGTGTCGTAGGTGCGGAAGTCGATCCGCGTATAACCTTGGCGGGCGAATTGGATGACCCGCTGGATGTAATTCTCCGGGATCATCGCCCGGCGGGCGGCCCGGATCTCTCGCTTCAGGCCCGGGTTCTGCGCCGGGTCGGTCCCGGCGCTGCAGGCCGCCATGATCTGCTTCAAATGCTGCGCGGCGAGCTTGGAGCCGGCGACGAGCGCGGCGACTTTCTGTTCCTCGACCACCTTCCAGTCGATAAAGGCCTCGATGTCGGGGTGGTCGATATCGACGATGACCATCTTGGCAGCGCGGCGAGTGGTCCCCCCGGATTTGATCGCGCCGGCGGCCCGGTCGCCGATCCGCAGAAAGCTCATCAAGCCCGAGGAACGACCGCCGCCGGACAGCGCCTCACCCTCCCCGCGAATCTTCGAGAAATTCGAGCCGGAGCCGGACCCGTATTTGAACAGCCGCGCTTCGCGCACCCAGAGGTCCATGATCCCGCCCTGATTGACGAGATCGTCGGCGACCGATTGGATGAAGCAGGCATGCGGCTGCGGGTGCTCGTAGGCGCTGTCCGAGGCCCGCAATGTGCCGCTCTCGTGATCGACGTAATAATGTCCTTGCGCCGGGCCGTCGATGCCGTAGGCCCAATGGAGCCCGGTGTTGAACCATTGCGGCGAGTTCGGCGCGCCGATTTGCCGGGCGAGCATCAGCCGGATCTCGTCGTAAAAGGCGCGAGCATCGTTCTCGCTGTCGAAATAGCCGCCTTTCCAACCCCAATAGGTCCAGGTCCCGGCCATTCGGTCGAAGACCTGGCGGGCGCTCGTCTCTCCGCCGTGGCGGGCGCTCTCGGCCAGCGCTGCGAGCCCCCCCTTGTCGGCGGTGCGCCGCCACAGCCAGGGCGGTAGGCCCTGTTCCGCAACCGGCGCCAAGCGCGCAGGCACACCGGCTTTGCGGAAGTATTTTTGTGCCAGGATGTCGCAGGCGACCTGGCTCCACTCGGCCGGCACCTCGATCCCCTCGGCTTGAAAGACGACGGAGCCGTCGGGATTGCGGATCTCGCTGGCTGCCGTCCGGAACGGCACCATATCATAGGGGTCGCGTCCGGCCGTAGTGAAGCAACGTGCGATGTGCATTCTTTCCCCTTAGGCTCCAGGCCAGAGCTAGTTGCTCACCCCCAATAGGCTACTACATATAGCCTTATACATTTGAGCGGGCAATCGATTTTGTGGGCGCTTTGAGGCAAACACACCATATGTTGCTATCGTGCAACGCTTTGCCGGCCCTTTACGGCAAGCGACAAGCAATGCGATAAGTCCGGCCGCCGGGCGGGCGCTGGTGTCTGGTATTGGAAGGAGCGATGACCCTAGGCACGCGTTTGTTGACCTGGTTTCGCGGCGAACTGGTCGGCACCGACCCTTACGGGAACCGGTATTACCGCGAGAGAGGCGGCAAGCCGACGCGCCGCGGCGGCGGGCGGGCCAGCCGCGAGAAGCGCTGGGTCATCTATAATGGCGAGCCTGAGGGGTCGAAGGTGCCGCCGGAGTGGCATGCCTGGCTGCACCACACCGTCGACGAGGTGCCGCGTCCGGACCGGCCCCGTTATCCTTGGGAAAAGCCGCATCAGCCGAATATGACCGGTACGCCCTATGCGTATTATCCGCGCGGATCAATTTTGCGCGGCGGCCATCGGGCCCGCGCGACCGGCGATTATGAGCCGTGGACACCAGAGTAGAGCGGCTGGACCAATCATGACCGGGAATGTGATCGAGACGGTGATGGGCGGCGTCGTGCTCGTTGTCGCCGCTCTGTTCCTGTTCTTTGCCTACACCACGAGCCAGGTCAGAGCGGTGCAAGGCTATGAGGTGACAGCGCAATTCGAGAGAGTCGGCTCGCTTCGTGTCGGCAGCGATGTGCGAATCGCCGGCGTCAAGGTTGGATCGGTCATATCGGAGACGCTCGACCCGAAGACATTTCTCGCCACCGTCCGCATGAGCATCGACCCGGCCTACAAACTGCCGGACGACACGGTGGCCGAGATCGTCTCGAATGGCCTGCTCGGTGATCAAAACATGGCGCTGGTCCCCGGCGGCTCGGACCAGATGCTTCCGGCGGGCGGGCAGATCAAATACACCCAATCCCCTGTCAGCCTTGAAAACCTGATTGGGCAGATGATCTTTTCGCAGCCTGGCGGACAGAAGAAGCCGGGTGAGGGCGAGGCGCCGCAGGGCGCTCCCAAATAGGGCTGAGCGATGGCGGACAGCGAAACGGTTGAGTTCCCGATCTGGCGCACGCCGGAAGGCGAGCCGGTTTCTTGCGTCGAAAAGATCAAAGTCCTGAACGAAAACCTTGCCGAATTGCGTGAGCTCGCGCAGGAGGCGTTGGAAGACGCGGTGCTGATGGGATGCGACGAGCAGCAGGTGCGCGAGGTTCTTGCCGAGATCGTCCGCGGCATCGTCAACCCGTACCGCAAATGAACGCCCCTACAATTGCGGCGCTATTAGCGGTGCTGGTCTGCAGCGCGGCGGCCGCCGAGACAATCCCCGAGCCCGTGGCGGAGCTGCAGGGGCTAGATAAAATTACTGCGCGGGTCTCGAATTTTGAGGCACCGGTCGATGTGCCGGTGCGATTCGGCACGCTTTCCATTCGGGTGCGCGACTGCGAAAAGAACCCGCCGGAAGAGACGCCCGAGAGCGCAGCCTTCATCGAAATCGACGAAACACGAGCGGGCGGCAGCGTAGCTAACCGGCTGTTCAGCGGCTGGATGTTTGCGTCGAGTCCGGCATTGTCCGGGCTCGAGCACGCCGTTTACGACGTGATCTTGCTCGATTGCAAGGCGGCGAGCGGATCGCCGCGCACCGCCTCCGGCAGCGCCGCTGGAAAGGAAGCGCGGTAGCCGAGCGCCTCGGCCAACAGGCGACGATAGCGGGCGCGCGGGATTTCCACCCCGCCGAACCGAGCAAGATGCGGCGTCAGAAACTGCGTATCGAGCAGCCGGTAACCGCCGAGACGCAAGCGAACCGCCAGATGCACGAGCGCGACCTTGCTCGCATCCGTGACGCGGCTGAACATGCTTTCGCCGAAAAAGGCTGCGCCAAGCGAAACCCCGTACAACCCGCCGACCAGCGTTGCGTCCTGCCAGGCTTCGACGCTGTGCGCCGCCCCGCGCGCAAAGAGCGCCGAATAGAGCCGCACGATTTCGTCGTTGATCCAGGTATTGGGGCGCTTTTCGGTGGCCTCGGCACAACCGCGAATGATGTCCTCGAAGGCGTTGTCGCAGCGAATTTCGAAACTGCCCTGGCGCACGACGCGGCGCAGCCGGCGCGGGACATGGAAGGCGTCGAGCGGCAGGATCCCGCGGTGCCGCGGATCGACCCAGAACAGCTCCGCGTCGTCGGCCGATTCGGCCATCGGGAAAATGCCGGCCGCATAGGCGGCGAGTAGGATGTCAGGGGTCAGCCGCAGCAAACCCGGCTCCGATCACCCCGGACGCTTGAGGAAACGCCCCAACCAGTGAACGTCGTAATCGCCGTCCATGAACTCAGCCGCGGCGGCAAGGCGCTGGTGCAGTGGGATGGTCGTCTCAATGCCTCCGATCACATATTCCTCGAGCGCCCGGCGCAGCCGCATCAAGCATTCGTTGCGGCTCCTGCCGTGTACGATCAGCTTGGAGACCAAGCTGTCGTAATAGGGCGGCACCTCGTATCCCTGATACAGTGCGCTGTCGACGCGCACGCCGAGCCCGCCCGGAGCGTGGTAATCGATCACCCGCCCTGGCGACGGCAGGAAACTGTCCGGGTTCTCGGCATTGATGCGGCACTCAATGGCATGCCCGCACAATTTGATATCGCTCTGCCGATACCCGAGAGGCGCGCCAGCGGCGATGCGCAACTGCTCGCGGACGATGTCGATGCCGCTGACCATCTCGGTGATCGGGTGTTCGACCTGCAAGCGCGTGTTCATCTCGATAAAAAAGAATTCGCCTTGCTGATATAGGAATTCGAGAGTGCCGGCGCTCCGGTAGCCGAGCTCGCGGAGCGCCGCGGCGACGAGATCGCCGAGCCGCTCGCGCTCGTCGCGGCTCAGGGCGGGGGAGGGGGTCTCCTCCAGAATTTTTTGGTGTGACCGCTGCAACGAGCAGTCGCGCTCGCCGAGATGGATGATCCCACCTTGGCCATCGCCAAGGATCTGCACCTCGATGTGTCGGGGCCGCTCAAGGTGGCGTTCGAGATAGACCTCGCCGCATCCGAAAAATGAGGCGGCTTCGTTTTGTGCAATGGGCAGCATGTGGGTGAGCTCGACCGCGTCATGGGCGACTTTCATGCCGCGGCCACCGCCGCCCGCAGTCGCTTTTATCAGCACCGGATAGCCGATTTGGCGTGCCGCGGCCTCGGCCGATGCTACATCGCGCACTGCGCCGGCTGACCCCGGCACCGTCGGGATCCCCAGCCCGCGGGCGATTTGCTTTGCGGTGATCTTGTCGCCCATCAGCCGAATATGCTCGGGCGAGGGTCCGATAAACGTAAATCCGTGCTCTTCGACTATTGCGGCGAAGTCGGCGTCCTCAGCAAGAAATCCGATGCCAGGGTGAATCGCATCAGCGCCGGTGACCGCCGCGGCGGAAAGAATCGCCGCGACATTCAAATAGCTATCGCGTGCCGCGGGCGGGCCGATGCAAACGGTCTCGTCGGCGAGCCGGACATGCATTGCATTGGCGTCGGCAGTCGAATGCACCGCGACGGTCCTGATGCCCATCTCGCGGCAGGCGCGGTGAATGCGCAGCGCGATCTCCCCGCGATTGGCGATAAGTACTTTTTCAAACATTGGCAGCGTTAGGCCCTCAGCCCCTTAGGGGGTTACAAACATCGCGCGAGCCTTGTCCTCCGCACGACCCTCACTCGATCAGCATCAGGACGGCGCCATACTCGACCGGCTGCGCATCGGCAACGAGGATTTGTGCGATGCGGCCGGGGCGATGAGCGCGGATCTGGTTCATGACCTTCATCGCTTCAATAATCAGTAGCGGCTGGCCCTCGCTGACAACGTCGCCAAGCCGCACAAAAGGCGGGTTTCCCGGCTGCGGCGCGAGGTAGGCGGTGCCAACCATAGGCGCTTTTACCGCGCCGGGATGCTCGATGGAGATGGCATGCGCCGAGGTGGTAGAAGGCGCCGCGCCCGCCGCCCCCGGGGACAGCCCGGTAGCTCCGGGGGTGCGGGCGATTCGGATGCGGCGATCGCCAACCGCGTATTCGATCTCTGTGAGACCCGTCTCGGTGAGCAGCGCAGCCAGCTCACGGATCAGGTCGGCATCGGGGAAAGGCGGGCGGCGGCCGCCGAATTTCACCGATCGACCCCGGCCTTGCGGAAGCCTTCGATCAGGTGCTCGCGGTCTTCCGGACGGAGTTCTCGCAGTTCGTCCAGAGGCAGCGACATGTACCGACGAAAGCCCTCGCCAAACCGCTCCAGGCCCTCGGCCATCACCTCATGCGCCTCATTGATCTGCCCGGTTTGCCCGAGAGCCGCGATGAGCGTGTTGTAGGGCTGGCGGAAATTCGGAAACGAATGGCGCAATTGGCGCGCCGCGGCGACCGACGAGACATAATCCTGCGCCCAGTAATGTGCCCGGGCCGTAAAATGCAGCCATAACGGAACGAGGGGGTCAAACGGGCTCAGACGCATCGCCGTCTGCAACGGCTCGAGCGCCTCACGGGGCCGGCCTCCCCAGAGGCGCGCGCCGCCTCTGGCGCCATGCGCTGCTGCCGAATTGGGATCGAGGCTGACCGCAAGATCCGCCTCGGCGAGACTTTCCGCGTGTCTGCCTGACATCCACAAGCCACGGGCGAAGACGGCATGGGCAGTCGCGTCCATTGCGTCGATCTTGATTGCACTTCCCGCGTGGTCGAGCGCGCGTGGAATATTCACCTCGCGAAGTAGAGGACGGAAGAGGGTGATCTCGTTCAGGTAGGTCAGAGCGAGGGCGGCCTCAGCTGGGGCAAATCGCGGATCGAGCTCGATCGCGCGCTGGAAGAAGCTGCGAGCCTTCTCGTTTTCGGCCGCTTCGACATTCGCGAAATGCCACATCCCGCGATGATAGCTCTCCCAGGCGTCGAGGCTGTGCGGGGGCTTACGCGCCGCACGCTCGCGCTCGCTTCGCTCGACCGCCGGCAGTATCGCCCCGGAGACCCTGACGGTGATCTCGTCCTGCACAGAAAAGATATCGGCAAGATCGCGATCGAACCGCTCCGCCCAGAGATGCCCTCCCGAGAGGGCGTCGATCAGCTGCGCCGTCACCCTCACGCGGTCCCCGGCCTTACGAACGCTCCCCTCGAGCACATACCGCACACCGAGTTCGCGCCCGATTTCCGGGACCGCAACTGCCTTGCCCTTGTAGGTGAAGCTCGAGTTGCGGGCGATCACGAACAACAACCGCGACTTTGACAGAACAGTGATGATGTCTTCGGCGATGCCGTCGGCGAAGAATTCCTGCTCCGGGTCGCCGCTCATATTGGTGAACGCCAGCACCGCGATCGACGGTTTGTCGGGCAACGGCAGTGGAGGACGAGAAGCCGCGCCGCCGCCGATCCGGTAGACTCGCACGGGCCGTGCGATGTTGTGCAGCCGCTGATCGCCCAAATCGTCGAAGGCAAGATCCATCTTCCCCGCAGCATCTTCCTGCACGCGAGCCGACACACAGATCCCGCCGGGCGCGGCCAGAGTTTGCAGGCGGGCCGCGATGTTGACGCCATCACCGAAGATGTCGCCGTCCTCGACGACGACATCACCCACATTGATTCCGATCCGCCATTGGATCTGCAGATCGGCGGGGACGGCGGCATTCCGCTCGCTCATTCCCGCCTGTACCTCGGTCGCGCAGCGCAGCGCATCGACAACACTGGCGAACTCAACTAACAGCCCGTCGCCGGTGGTCTTTACTATCCGGCCCCGGTGCTCGGCGATCTTGGGGTCGAACAGATCCGCTCGGATCGCCTTGAAACGGCCGAGCGTCCCCTCTTCATCGGCACCAATTAGGCGCGAGTAACCGGCGACATCCGCTGCAAGGATGGCCGCAAGCCGGCGTTCCACAGGAGCTCTCATGCTCGCGCCATCCCCCGCGCTGTTGATCCTAAGAGATAGGAACCAAATTCAGCCGGCGGAGGTGCCTAACAGGACGGACACGGGTGATCGATAGGCAACGGCCAGCATGCGGCCGCCGAGACTCACCGATCGGCCTCTTCCGTTTCGCGGCCGATCAATTCGGCGAGAGCATCGAGCGCGAGCTCGTAACCCTGTGATCCGAGCCCGCAAATCACTCCATTCGCGGCGAGACTGACGTAGGATTGGTGGCGGAAGCTCTCGCGCCGGAAAATATTCGAGAGGTGGACTTCGATCGCCGGCAGATCAGCCGCGGTAAGCGCGTCGAGCAGTGCGACTGAGGTATGGGTCAGCGCCCCCGCATTGATAATTATGCCATCCGCCGATTCGCGCGCCTCTTGGATCCAGTCGACGAGCTGGCCTTCGTGATTGGTCTGGCGGAACTCGATTCGCAGGTCGAGAGCCACAGCCCGCGCCAGGCACCGCTCCTCGATATCGGCTAGCGTATCCCGGCCATAAACCGACGGCTCGCGAACCCCAAGCAGATTGAGATTGGGACCGTTCAAAATATAGACTATCGGCAAGGCAAGCCTCCCCGGACAATTGGCCGCTTATAATATGGCGGTAAGCGGGCCGGAGAGCGAGGTGCGCGCTCTACTCCCCGGTCGGCCAGTTGCGGCGCCGATCTGCATCCAAAGCAGATTCCTGCACTTTCGACTTTGAAATACCGACGCGCCGTGCAGGGAAGTGGGCAATGTGGATGCCAAGCGCAACAGCGGCGCGGCGCCGGGGAGGAGCCTTTTCGATCTTCGGCGAGGCAGCCATAGTGGCTCGTGATTTTGCGGTATCGCGGAGGAGATTATGGCCATCACTCTGTACGATCTCGCCGGTGCGGAGGCCGACCGTCGGTTCAGTCCATTCTGCTGGCGCACGCGCATGGCGCTCGCGCACAAGGGCCTCGAAGTGGAGACCGTGCCTTGGCGCTTTACCGAAAAGGACAGGTTGCCGCAGCCGAATGGAGGGCGAGTGCCGGTCATCATCGATGGCGGCCATGTGGTGCACGATTCTTCGGCGATCGCGGACTATCTCGAAAACCGTTACCCCGACCGCCCCTCCCTGTTCGGGGGCGACACCGGACGCGGCTTGACCCGGTTCGTGCAAAACTGGACCGAGACTGTGCTTCACCCCGGCCTCATCGGCTTCGTGGTGCTCGATATCCACCGGCATATCGGGCCCGAGGATCAAGCCTATTTCCGGCAATCGCGCGAAGAGCGGTTCGGTACAACGCTCGAGGAGGTGGTCAAGGACCGCGATGCACGACTTCCGGCATTTCGCGAAAGCCTGACGCCGCTGCGCCGCACCGTCGAGCGCCAGGATTTTCTCGCCGGTTCGGCTCCCGCTTACCCCGATTACATCGTGTTCGGCGCCTTCCAATGGGCGCGCGCTATCAGCGATTACCAGCTGCTCGCCACCAACGATCCGATCGCGGCATGGCGTAAGCGAATGCTCGAGCTGTTCGGCGGTCTCGCCCGCAAGAGTCCCGCCTATGGCAGCTGAACCATGGCCGGGACGAACGGGCTCGCGATCGCCGCGCTGATCTTGCACGCGTTGTCAGCTGTCGTCTGGGTGGGCGGCATGTTCTTCGCCCATCAGGTGCTCCGGCCGGCCGCAACGGCGATCGATCCGAGGCCGCGCCTGCTGCTATGGTCAGGCGTCCTTGGTCGGTTCTTTGCCTGGGTGATCGTCGCGATCGTGCTGCTGCTGGCGAGCGGCTACACGCTGGTGTTTGCCGTATTTGGCGGCTTCGGCCGGGTCGGCATTCACGTTCACTTAATGCAAGGGATCGGCATATTGATGATGCTGCTGTTCTTCCACCTTTATTTCGCGCCGTGGCGCCGCTTCCGTCTCGCGATCGCGCGCGAGGACTGGAGTGACGGCGCCAGGCAGCTCAGCCAGATCCGCACGGTCGTGACGATCAATCTCGTACTCGGCCTGATCGTCGTTGCGATCGGTAGCAGCGGCCGCTATTGGGGCTGAGCGAGCGAAGCTATTTCGCTTTGGCCCGCCGCGCCAGTTGCTGCAAGTCAAGCCGGCGCAGCGCGGCATCCATCGAGGTCTTGCCGTCAGGCGATATCCAGGTCGCATTCAATCCGCCATCGGCGCGCGGCCGAAAGCGCAAAGTACTCTTGCCCTTCTCTTCGAATACGAACTCGTCCTCGACCAGCCGGCCCTTGCGGCGGCTCCACTCGGCAGGCTCGTTCTCGTCGATGCCGGGCCCGATAGCATAAACGGCCTCGAGCTCCTGCCCCCGCATCTCTTCAACGGCGAGGAGAACCTCACGCCCATTCGGGTAGAAGCCGTACCACGATTGATGGCCGATCCTGCTGCCAGTGGGAGAAGAGGCTGCCGCGGAGCCGACCGGCGCCGAGGCGCCGATAGCGGCGGCAGCGGCGTGTACCGCAGGATGGTGGTGAACCAGATCGTCGGGAAGCCTGAGATCGGCGCTCGGAGTCTCCCCCCAGACCGGCTCGCAAACACGCTCACCCTCGAGCTTCTCGGCCTCGATGAAATCACGGATGCAGTTGCCGAAGCGGCGCAGAAAAAGGCCCGTCGTAGAGGCCCAATGGCCGGTGAGAAAGGCTGGTTGATCTACAACACTGAAGCCGACCTGGTGACTGGAGAGGATCGCGCGGGACCGTTCGCCGCGTCCGCCCGGGTCGAAATCGTCGCCGTGAAAATAGAACAGCATGACGCGGGCGCGTTTGACGCGTTCGAGCAGCGGATAGAGCCGCGCCGCGTTGAGGCGCCACGAATCGTAGAACTCGTCGAAATTGCCAAAGGCCGCGGGCGCCGTGGCAACGACCGCGTCCACCTCATCCGAGGCGTCGGCCGCCATCAGCGCAAGAAAAGCGCCGAAAGATTGTCCGGCCAGCACGACGCGATGATAGCCCTTGCTCTTCAGCTGCCCGACCAGCTCGACCAGCCGCCGTGTGCTGGCGGTCAGTGTGTCGCCGTCGCGTAACCGGTCAAAGCGCATAACGTCCCATCCCGAATCGCGCAAAACCCTGAGATAGGGCGGCGTCGGCGAATCGGAATCTTCGCTGTTGATGGAACGCCCGTGGTTCCAGACGACCGCGCCTAGCGCGTGTTCTGGACCAAGCAGAGCTTGGCTAAACGCCGGGTCGAGCCCAACAGCCCCCGCTAGAGGACTTGTTAGAACTACAAAACCGAAAGAGATTCCCCATACAGCCGCGCGACAACACTGCCACATCCCTGATCCCCCCGCCCCTGATCCTGGCCCAGGCTGTCGGAGGGGAGCCTAACAAAATGTAATCCTTTGTGTCTACTTGGTAACCATGTAGGCTGCGGACGTTGGGGAGGCACACGAAGCCTAGCCGACCGGAGACCCTTCGGCAGCTGCGACGAACTAGCGCATCCAGCGTAATTCGAGCCGCTTACTCCTCCCGCAGGGTCATGAGCACCGCCGCAGCAAGCAGAACCCCCAAGGCTTCGAACCCGGTGTTGATCTGCCCGCAAGCCATGCTCAGCAAGGTGGTCGCAGCGGTGGCGGCTCCAATCAACATCGGCATCGGGGGCTTCCGGCGTTTGGATTCGTGGGCAAGAACGCCGATGTAACGATTAACCTTTGCCCGATATTCCACAGCGGAGGGCAAGGGAGGGAGAAAATGGCGATTATTTACGTGGCGCGCAGCGCCAAGCTCGGCCGCTGGGCGTCCGATGTCGGGCTTGGCAAAAATGTCTACAAGGTCGGGGTCGTCGAAGACGATCCCAAATCGGTCGCCGTGCAAGGGTGGGCGGGCGAGACGGATTGGACGATCGTGCGCAAGCGGGACGTCGAAGATCTGATCGAGGAGGAAGCGCTCGAACGCCTCGCTCGAAAGGAAAAAATGATCGATCCTAAGCTTTATCCAAAGCTAAGGGGGGCGGCCGGGGTCTTCCGGCTAACACCGGCCCGGATCGAAAACCACATCGTGGTCAGCCGGGCCTTGGCGGGCGACAGCGACCGCGCCGAGATCAAGCTGAGACCGACCGACTATGCCGACTATCTGATCCACAACGCGTTACGGTGACCGGGCGGCGGTTTGCCCTTCCGCGGATTCATGAGGTCAGCACGGTGCGCAACGCGGTGATCGACGGCATGAAGAAATAGCCGGCGGCGGTCAGTTCCACGAACTGCTTCGGCATCTCGAGCGTCGTCCGGCGGCTGCCGGCCGGATAATTTGGATAGGGCTCGTCCATCTCACGCGCGCCATTCCCAGCCGCCTGGCCGATGATCGGGTCGAACCCCGGCGTTACGATGCCGCCGCCGGGCCGCTGCTTGTCGCCGACAAAATCGGGGTTGTTTGCGTAATTTCTCTGGATGAATTCGAACTGCCGCTCGATCGAGGTCCGGTAGCAGCGAGGCACGCCATGGCTATCCTATCCGCCGCTCTCTCTGCGAACCACAACGCTCCTCAGGCGCTGCCCCACAATTCTTTGGTCGCGAGGCGGGCGCCTTCGGCCAGTGCCGCAAGCTTGGCCCAGACGACGCTTGGATGCACCTCGCAGGAGGTCGAGAAGCTGGCAAAGCCGCAATCGGCGCCGGCGATGACGTTCTCGCGCCCGACAGCCCCGGCAAAGCGCGCAATCCGCTGGGCGATTGTCTCGGGATGCTCGACCAGATTGGAGGCGTGGGTGATGACGCCGGGAATCACGATCGCCGCTTCCGGCAGTTTGACCGTTTCCCAGACCCGCCACTCGTGTTCGTGCCGCGGATTGGCGGCTTCGAACGAGTAGGCGCCGGCCCGCACCCTGAGCATGATGTCGACGATATGCTTCAGTTCGAGGTCGTGCACACGCGGGCCCATATTGATGCTATAGCAGGTGTGGTAACGTACCCGCTCCGCCGGGATATCGCGAAGCGCGTGGTTCAACAACTCGACGCTGCGGCTCGCCCATTTGCGGCACTCGGCGAGATCGATGTCCGGGTGCATCGCCCAATGGCTCGCCAATTGCGGGTCGTCGACCTGTAAAACGAAACCGGCATCGACGATCGCACGGTACTCCTCGTGCAATGCATCGGCGATCGCGACCCGGAATTCCTCGGCTGTTTTGTAGTACTCGTTGGTGTTCCAGTTGGCGAGATTGGCTGGCGAGACGGCCGGCATGAACGCCTCTTCGTACTGCACTTGGGCCAAGGCCGCTCTGAGAATCCCAATGTCCCGCTGCAGCGC
>JBARIB010000917.1:0-3160 GCA_049799535.1 Allostellaceae bacterium
GCTATGATCCGAACGAACCTCCGTCATGGCGGCGATCCGTTTGGTTAATTAGCTAACGGCGCGGAATTACCGCGACGGAGTAACGGCCATGATCGATGAAGGCTCTCGGCAGGCTGCGCCTGAGGACGATCACGAGGCGGCGATTGCCGATTTCATCCGCGCCAAAGGCATTACGAGATGCCCCACGGCATGCCTTCTGCCCACTCAGGGGTCGGTCGCCGCCGCCGATCGTGAAGCCCTGGAGGCTCATGCGACGCAGCGAGCGCAGCTTCGCCGCGCCAAGGTTCTTGCCCGTGAACAGCAATTTTGGCGGATCGAGCCTGTCGGCGCGACACACAGATAGCTTCGCCGCGCCGGGTTTTGGAATGGGCGTAGAGCGACGGCAAATCTGCCAAATGCCCGCCAATCGTGCTATGCTGGCGCTATGGACCAGTCCTCAGACCTGCCGGTACAGCCTGCAGAGTATTACCGTCGAAAAGCTGCCCGTGCTCGTGAGGTCGCGGAGGGAGTCACGACAAGAGCCATCAAGACGCGGCTGCTCGAATTGGCGCTTGAATACGACAAGCTTGCCGACGGTAGCGAGAGCGCTGCGCGGCCATCTTCGAACCTAACTGAGAGTTGACCGCGGATTGCCGGAGTTGGCGCTCGCCATCACCGGCTCCAGCAGCCTTTGCTTTTCGAGGTGGCGCTGTTCCGGGCAAAGATTCATTCGACGGTGATTACTCCAGCTATCCGCACCCTCTGGCCGGTCGGCACGCGACACATCGTATCGTAAAGCGAAAGTACCGAGCTGCCCGCTCTCAGTGATTGTGTCGATCGCCCCCCGGCGTTAGCCTCGCTGTGACATATCGGATCGAAAGGGCTTGCGATGCGGCTCGGCTTTGTCGGCACGGGAACGATGGGCTGACGGTCTACGACATTCGATCTGAAGCTACGGCCGCGCTGTGCGCGCGCGGCGCGCAACGCGCGAAAAGCCCCCGCGAGGTCGCCCGGCAGGCCGAAGTGGTGCTCACATCGCTGCCCGGCCCGCGCGAAGTCGAATTCGCTGTGCTCGACCCGGACACCGGCATCCTTGCCGGCTTGCAGAGGGGTGGCGCGTATATCGACTTGACGACCAACGCGCCGGCGGTTGCGCGCCGAATCGCCGAGGCGTGCCGCGAGCGAGGCATCGATATGCTCGATGCGCCAGTTAGCGGGCGTCCGCCAACGATGACGGTAATGGCCGGGGGTGAAGAGGCGGTTTTCGCGCGATACCGGCCGTTGCTTGCCGCAATGGCGGGGAACATTTTCCATGTCGGCGCGGCCGGCGCCGGCTGTACGGCGAAACTCGTCACGCAGTATCTCGGCTACACCAATTTTATCGCGGCGCTCGAAGGCATGCTGATTGGCGCCAAGGCCGGGATCGATCTCGCCACCCTGGCGCGCATCGTCCCCGTGAGCGCCGGCGCGAGCCGGACTTTCGACAACATCCCGCGCTCTGTACTGCCGGGCTCGTTCACCGCGGGCGGCACCCTCGACATCGTCGCAAAAGACCTCTCTCTCGCGTGCGAACTGGCGCGCGAAGTCGCGGCACCAGCGCATTTGGGCCTCCTCGCGCACGATGTGCTGAGCCGCGCCCAGGCACAGGGCTGGGGGCAGCAAGGCTTCCCGGTCGCGGCGCGGATTCTCGAAGCGATGGCCGGCACCGAACTGCGTGCGCAAGTCGGGGATGTGTCGAGCTATCAGACGGAAGACCCGAGAAGGGGCAGAACCTAGGAGGGCGGCGATGGCGACAGCGCGGACTGAACGGTATCGCAAAGGTCTCGTCGATCTCACGGCGGGCCAGATCAGCCGCGAGATCTTTGTCAATGACGAGATCTACCGGCAGGAGCTGGAGCGGGTATTTGCCCGCTCCTGGCTTTTTGTCGGGCACGAGAGCCAGATCCCCAAGCCCGGCGATTTCTTTGTCTCCTCGATGGGCGAGGAATCGGTGATCTTGTGCCGCGACCGGGCAAGCCAGATCCATGTATTTCTCAATTCCTGCCGGCACCGCGGCATGAAGGTGTGCCGCTACGACGAGGGCAGCACGGCTGTCTTCACCTGCCCCTATCACGGCTGGAGTTACAGTACGGACGGCAAGCTGGTCGGCGTGCCGTATTTTCGCGAGGCGTATCACTCAAAGCTCGACCGCGCGCAATGGGGTCTCGTCGAAGTGACGCAGCTGTGCACTTACAAGGGCTCGGTCTGGGCTACTTGGGATCCTGGTGCGCCTCCGTTCCTCGAATATCTCGGCGGGTTCGCGACCTTTCTCGATCTGATCCTCGATGGCTGGGACGGCCGCGAGGGCCAGGCCGAGGTGTTGTGCGGGGTACAGAAATGGCTGATCCCGTGCAATTGGAAATTCCCTGCGGAAAACTTCAGCGGCGACGCCTACCACAATATCAGCCACCGCTCGGTTGATCTGGTCGGCATCGGGCCGAGCGGCCAGAGCCGCCGCGACATGCCGGAGCGGATGATCAGCCGCCGCCTGCATGTCTGCCTTCCCGACCGCGGCCATCAGACGATCGTCTATGTATTGCCGAAGGACCAGCCAACCCCGCCCGCCTATCAGAACTCGCCGACAGTGGCCGAATATTTTCGAGAATGTGAAGAGGAGCGGCGCCGCCGGCGCGGCAACCAGCCGGGCGGCCGTCTGATCGGCGCGCCCGGCGAGATCTTCCCGACTACCGCGTTATTGCCGCGCCAGCCGCGCTCGATCGCGGTCTGGCACCCGCGCGGGCCGCACCAGACCGAAGTCTGGCGCTGGTTCCTTGTCGACCGCGACGCGCCCTCGGAGGTCAAGCAGTTCCTGCGCGAATATTACATCCGCTATTCGGGTCCGGCTGGCCTCACCGAGCAGGACGATATGGAGAACTGGAACTACGCCCACCAGGCGAGCCGTGGCACGATCGCCCGCCGCTTCCCCTATTGCTATGAGATGGGGATGGGCTGCGCGGTCGAAGACTACGAATGGGACGGCTTGCGCATTCCGGGCCGGGTCATCGACATCACTCAGGCGCAGTCGAGCGAGGAGCCAATGCGCAATCTTTACCCTCGCTGGGCCCAGTTCATGGAAGCCGAGAGCTGGGACGAACTCGCCACTTGGCGCCACGCCGACGGCACAGGCGGGCGGCTGCAGCGC
>JBARIB010000918.1:0-5468 GCA_049799535.1 Allostellaceae bacterium
GTGGTGCAGTGGCGGCGGTTTGCGCGCGCCGCTTGGCTGACTGCAGCGCCTCTTGCGTCGTGTCTTGCCAGGTCACCACCCGAAACCCGACGGCCTCGAGCTTTTCGCGCGTGGCATCGGCGGAGAACAGAAAGCTGATGCTCGGGTCGCGCGCCCACTGCACCGGAAAGTGCGGCGAGCCGCCCGGCCCGGAGGCGACCTCCTGCAGGGCGAGCTTGCCGCCCGGCTTCAGCACTCGCCACATCTCGCGATAGAGGCGATCGCGGTCGGCGATGTTCATCGCCGCATTCTGCGACCATACGACATCGAAGCTCATATCCGCGAAGGGCAGGTCGAGCGCGTTACCCTGCCGGTAATCGACTTTGCCGGTGAGCCCCGTCAGCTTCGTCAGCTTCTCGGCGATCCGCACGAATTCGACAGTCAGATCGACGCCGCTGACCCGGCAGCCGTAACGCCAGGCGAGATACCGCGACGGCCCGCCGAGCCCCGAGCCGACGTCGAGCACGCGCTCTGCGCCGGTAAAGACCACCAGTTCGGCGAGCCGGACCGTGGCTGGCCGCTGGCCGCCGTGGAACTCGTCGACCGGCGCGAGATCGTCCGGCGTCAGGTGATCGATGTTCTTCCCGGCCGCCTTCAGCGCCGCGAGGATTACCTCGCCGAGGTCGCCGCGAGAGTAGTGGTGTTCGACCCGGCTCGGGTTCTCAGGCATTTTCTTCTCCTTTTGTCCGAAGGGCGATGAGGCGTGTGTCCACCATTTAGAGATGTCACTCCCTCCCAGGACCTCAAAACCCGGGGGTGTGTCACCTCCATCTTGCACAGGGGTGTCATCTCTATATTGCGCTTACATAACAATGTCGCATAATATATATTATGGAAAATCTATCCCCGGGTCGGGCAGGTCGATGACCAGGCCGTCTTGGCCGGGTTCGACGCCGTTCGGCAATTCGGCGCTTAGCTCCCGGTAATCGAGGCTCTGATCCATATGCGTCAGCACGGCGCGCCGCGGCTTGACGCGCGCGATCCACGACAAGGTCTTGGCCAGATGCGAATGCGTCGGATGCGGCTCGCGCCGCAGACAATCGACGATCCACAGCTCGATGCCTGCGATCGCTGCGAACGCATGCTCGTCGAGTTCGGTGACATCTGTCGAGTAAGCAAAGCCGCCGATGCGCAGGCCGAGTGTTGTGCTGAAACCGTGATCCTGCGCAAACGGCAGGATCGGAACGCCCTCTATCGCGAACGGGCCGACGATCTCATTCGGCACTAGGGTCGGCTTGTAGTATCGGCCGGGCTCGTCGACCGGGTCGAGGACATAGCCGAAGCGGCACCGGATGTCGGCCAAGGTCTTGGCGTCGGCATAAAGCGGGACCGGTTGGCGCATGATGCGGTTGACCGAACGCAAATCATCAATGCCGTGAAGGTGATCGGCATGCGCGTGGGTTATCACGACTCCATCGAGCCGCGACACCCGCGCATCGATCAATTGCTCACGCAGATCGGGCGACGTGTCGATCAGGATCACGACGTTCCCGATCTCGACCAACGCGGAGACGCGGCGACGCCGGTTGCGGGGATCGCTGGGATCGCACCGGCCCCAGTTCGGGCCGATCACCGGCACGCCCGTTGACGCCCCGCAGCCGAGAACGGTCACCCTCATAGAGCCGCTGGGTTCGCCTTCGCGAACAAGCGGAAAAAGTTCTCGCAGGTCACCTCGGCGAGGCGCTCGAGCTCGATCCCCTTGAGCTTTGCGACCACGGCGGCTGTTGCGGCGACGAAGGCCGGTTCGTTGCGTTTGCCGCGATACGGTACCGGCGCGAGATAAGGTGAATCGGTCTCGACGAGAAGCCGGTCGAGCGGCACATCGCCCACGATCGCGCGCAGCTCATCGGCTTTGCGGAAAGTCACAATCCCTGAAATCGAAATGTAGAAACCGAGGCCAAGCGCCGTCTCGGCAAGCGCTCGGCCGCTGCTGAAACAGTGCAGCACCCCGGGCGGCGGTCGTTCCTCCTCAAGGATCCGCGCGATCTCGTCATCTGCTTCGCGCGCGTGGATGATCAAAGGCAAGCCGCTGGCGCGGGAGGCTGCGATATGGGCGCGAAAGACGCGCTCCTGGATGTCGCGCGGGCTCAAATCGTAATGAAAGTCGAGGCCGGTCTCGCCGATGCCGACAACCTTGGGATGGCTCGCCAGCGCGAGCAGCTCTTCCGGAAGCAATGCGTCGTGGTCGGCGGCCTCATGCGGATGCGCGCCGACCGAGCACCAGATCCCGTCATAAGCCTCGGCGATTCCTCGCACTCCGTCGAACTCGTCCAGCCGCGTGCAGATCGTTAGCATGGTCGCGACGCCAGCGGCATGGGCGCGGGCAACGACGGCGTCGCGCTCCGCCGCGAAGTCCGGAAAGTCGAGATGGCAATGGCTGTCGACCAGCATCGGCGCTCCTTACCGAGTCGTCTCTTCGACGAAGCGCGGGAAAATGCCTTCGGGCTTCGGCAGCCGGGATCCCGGTGCAAGCGGCGCTTCGGCCAATGCTGCAAAGTTGCGCGCCGTCTCCGGTACGGCCAGCTGGTCGAGGAGCTTTGCCGCGGCTCCCGGTAAAAAAGGCTGTACCAGGATCGCGAGATGCCGCAGCGTTTCGGCTAGAACATAGAGCACCGTATGCATCCGGGCCGGATCGCTGCGGCTGAGTACCCAAGGGGCCTGCTCATCGATGTAGCGATTGGCTTCACCGACAACGCGCCAAATCGTCTCCAGCGCCAAGTGAAAAGCCTGATCCGCAAGATGGCTGCGCACTGTGCCGAGAAGGCCGCGCGCCGCACCCAGCAATGCCGAGTCGTCGGCTCGCAGTTCACCAGGTTCCGGCACGCAGCCGCCGCAGTTGCGGTTGATCATCACTAATACGCGCTGCGCCAGGTTGCCGAAATCATTGGCAAGGTCACCATTGAGGCGGCCGACAATGGCGCGGTGCGAAAAATCGCCGTCACTGCCAAAAGGCAGCTCCCGCAATACAAAATAACGTACCGGGTCGAGACCGTAGCTGTCGACGAGCTGCTTCGGTGGAATGAAATTGTTGAGCGATTTTGACATCTTCTGCCCCTCAACGGTCCACCAGCCATGAGCGAAGACACGCCGCGGCGGTTCGAGCCCGGCAGCCATCAGAAAAGCCGGCCAGTAGACTGCGTGAAAACGCAGGATATCCTTGCCGACGACATGAATGTCGGCGGGCCAGAAGGTCGAAAATTCCGGGGCCTCCATGTCCGGGTACCCGACTGCGGTGATGTAGTTGGCGAGCGCATCGAGCCATACATAGATCACATGCGCTGGATTTCCGGGTACTGGGATCCCCCAGCTGAAGCTGGTTCGCGAAATTGACAGATCGCGCAAGCCAGCCCGGACAAAGCTGATAACTTCGTTGCGCCGACTGCGCGGAGCGACGGCGTCAGGGTTTGACTCGTAGAAGGCCAAGAGGCGATCCTGCCACGCCGAAAGGCGGAAAAAGTAGTTCTCTTCCTCGAGCCATTCGACATCGGCGCCCGTCGGCGCCTTCCCGTTTACGAGCTCGCCGTCGTCATAAAAGGCCTCGTCGCGCACCGAGTACCACCCGGCAAAGCTCCCGAGATAAATCTCGCCGCGGCGCTCGAGCTCCTGCCAAAGCGCTTGCACGCCGTGCACATGGCGCGGCTCGGTAGTGCGGATGAAATCGTCGTTGCTGATGTTGAGGAGCCGCCCCATGTCGCGGAAGGTCGAGGATATACGGTCGGTGAATTCCTGAGGCGACTCGCCGTTGGCGCGCGCCGATTGCTCGACCTTTTGACCATGCTCGTCCGTGCCCGTCAGGAATTTCACGCGACGGCCGTCCAGCCGCATGAAGCGCGCCAAGGCGTCGCACGCCACTGTGGTGTAGGCATGACCAAGATGCGGCGTGTCGTTGACGTAGTAAATCGGCGTCGTGATGAAGAAGGGCCGGTCGGCGGTCATCATTTTTCTCCAAAGCCCAGATATGGGCTGGGGCCGATCGCAGTCCAGCCGCCGAACCGTATGGTTTCTACGAGCGCGCTAGCTCCTCGACGGCAAGTAAGGCGCCAAGCATTGCCTGCTTGCGATCAAGGTTCAGCGCGTCGGCGCTGGCAAAGTCGCGGCCGATCTGCTCGCGAAGCGCGGCCCAGCGAGCGGGATCGGCGCGAGCAGCGAGATTTTGCAAAACATCTGCTTCGCCGGCGATGAGTTCACCCTCATGGAGAGATCCTCGGGCGGTTTGGATCGCCATACGCGCTAGAAACTGCGACAGCAGCTGTTCAGTTGCCCGGTAGGCATCCTCGGCATCCGGCCTCGCGAGTTTGTCGGAAAGGGTGTGAAGCCCCGCTACATCGATGCGCGGTATCTGGGCGAGCACATCAAGGATCGCACGGTAGAGCGCCACCCCACCCGCATCCGCCAACTCGATCGCGCGGCCGATGCTGCCCTCGGCCAATCGCGCCAACCCCTCTGCTTCGGGTCCGGCGAGATCGGGACGGTAGCGGCCGAGGAGTTCCAGCACCAGCGGCCGCGGCAGTGGCGCGAGCGCAAGCCGACGGCAACGCGACCGGATCGTCGGCAAGAGCTGGCCCGGGGTGTGGCTGACGAGCAGCAGCAACGAGCGGCGCGGCGGCTCTTCCAGGATCTTCAGCAATGCGTTCGCGGCATTGCGGTTCATTTCCTCCGCGCCGTCGACGATGACGATGCGCCACCCCTCCTCTGCCGCGGTCAGTCTAAGAAAGCCCGCAATCGCGCGCGTATCCTCGACGAGGATGTCATTGCGCAGCCGTCGACGCCGCGGATCATAGGCCCGCTCGACAGTCATCAGGTCGGCATGCCCGCCGGATGCGACCCGCCGAAAGACGGTGCTCCCGGGATCGATCGCGAGCTCCCCTTCGGCACCATAGGGCAGTCCGGCAAGCAGGAAGCGCGCGAGGCGGAAGGCGAGCGTCGCCTTACCGATACCGCGCGGCCCGGTCAGCAGGATCGCATGCGGCAATCGGCCTGCTTCTGCAAGGCGCCGCAGCGCGCGCTCGGCGCTTTCGTGACCGAGGAGGTCCGGATTTTCCCGGGGCGAGGACGCGTCTTGCACTAAGGCTCGGTGCCCGTCAACAAACGTTCGTTAACGGCGGCGATCACGACGCGGTGCACCGTCTCGGGGTCGCCCGAGGCGTCGATGAGGACGCAGCGGCTGGGATTGTCGGCTGCGATTTGGCGAAAGCCTTGACGCAGCCTCTCGTGGAAATCGCGGTCGAGGCGTTCGAACCGGTCGGCGGGCGACCGCGCGGCAGCTCGGGCGAGGCCAGTCTCGACCGGCAGATCGAGGATCACCGTCAGATCCGGTGCGAAATCTCCGAGCGCAAAGCGATGCAGCGTAGCGAGCGCATCGAGCTCCACACCCTTGCCGTAGCCCTGATATGCAAAGGTCGAATCGGCAAAGCGGTCGGATACGACCC
>JBARIB010000919.1:0-1729 GCA_049799535.1 Allostellaceae bacterium
TGAACTGGCATTCGGCGCTCCACCGCCTCACCCATCGCGGTCTCGGTCTCGGCAAGACGCATCTCGCGCACCGAGCGGGTGAGCGCCTCGTCCCATCCAACCGCCTCAACCAGCCGGAACGCCCGCTCTACCCGGCTGTAGCGGAAAACCGCCCCGGCATTCGCCCAGGTCACCCCGAGCGAGGCGTTGAGCACAGTCGACAGGACGGTCCGCAGATCGAGGGTCGAGCTGACCGCCTGCGCGACCTCGTTCAGCATCTTCAGCTCGGCGACCGAGCTCCCGAGCTCGGTGGTACGGGCGCGCAATTCGTTGAACAGCCGCGCATTCTCGATCGCGATCACTGCTTGATCGGCGAACGTGCTCACCAGCGCGATCTGCTTCTCGCTGAAGGCCTCGACCCGCGAGCGGGCAAGGAAGAAGCTGCCGATGATGGCATCCTCGCGGAACAGCGGCACCGCCAGCATCGTGCGGAGCTGGCCGAGGCGCTGCGCCTGGGCATCGGCAAATTCGGGGTCGTTTAACGCATCCTCGACATGGACCACCCTCCGCTCAAGGGCCACGCGACCGATCGGCGTGCCGCGGCCCGGCGCAATCGCGTTGCGCGCCCGGTAATCCTTGAATTCCTGGGTGAAGCCAATCGACGCCCCCATGCGAAACACGCCGTCGCGCAGCTGAAAGAGCACGGCTTTGTCGGCCTCGCAAATCCGTGCCGCGGTCTCGACGAGTGTCTGGAGCACGGGGTCGAGCTCCGCGCCCGATTGGCTGATGACCTTGAGCACGTCGCTGGTCGCGGTCTGGTATTCGAGGGATTCCTGCAAATCGCGCGTGCGCTGCCGCAATTCGCCCAACAACCGAGCATTCTCCATCGCAATCACCGCCTGCGCGGCGAAATTCTGTAATAGCGAGATCTGCTTGTCGGAGAAGGGGCGGGCTTCCTGACGGTAAATAACGAAGTCTCCAAGAAATGCGTCGTCCTTACGCAGCGGTACGGCGAGCAAGGTGCGACCACCACCGAGCTCGACAAGGGCGCGGCGGATCGGGTCACCTAACCGGTAGGCTTGTTCCTCCACGATATCTGGAATATGTACCACTGGCTCCCCCTGCAGCAGACGGCCGTGCGCGCTGTCAGGGCCGACCTGATGCGGAGCTCGCGTCAAAAACTCTGCAAATACGGGTGGTACATTGTGAAGCGCGGCAGCGTGGACGCAGGAGCCGTCATACGTCCATAGAGTTCCAAATGCGGCCTCGCATAAACGCATCGCCTTATTGAGCATAGCGTCGAACACCGGTGCCAGGTCGCCGGGCGAACTATTGATGACGCCGAGCACCTCGGCGGTGGCGGTCTGCTGGTCGAGCGCCTCGCGCGTCTCGGTGATCAGCCGCGCGTTCTCCATCGCGATGACCGCCTGCGCCGCGAAATTCTGCAATAGCGCGATCTGTTTGGCGGAGAACGGCGTCGCCTCCCGTCGCCCGGCAACGATCATCCCGAACAGCGCATCACCTTTGCGCAACGGCACGGCCAAGACAGATCGCGCGGCACCGACATCGACCGCCACCCGCGCCATGGGGTGGTCAACCTCCGCCATGTCCGGGATATGGACGAATGGTTCACCGGCAATCAACGGCTTGGGCACCGGGCTATCGGCGCCAATGCCCTGGCGTAACCGCATGGCGAACGGCTCAGGCATCCCGCGTGTCGTCACAGCGCGGAATTCATCTCCTTCTCTAA
>JBARIB010000920.1:0-3327 GCA_049799535.1 Allostellaceae bacterium
GTACCAGACATAAATCGACGCGACGGTCAGTTTCCCGTCAGCCACATCGGCGCCGCGCGGATCATTGACATAGTCCCGCGCCGCCTTGTCGAGCAAGGCTTCGCTATTGGCCGCTGTGAATGCCGAGGTTTGCAGGTTCGGACAGCCAATGGCGACGCAGTTGACCGCGTAATGAAGCCGCGGGTCGCCCCAGATCGGCCTCAATATGCGATGCTCGATGTCATCGAGACTGAGCATTTCGCCCTCGACTGTGGTCAGCTTGCTGCCCCAAGGAACACAGACCCGGCGGAAATATTAATCTTTTTGATGCTCGATACGGGATAACGGTCGAGGACGAGCTTCACAGTCAGCTCGTTGTAGAGATCGATCCAGAAGGCGAACTGCTCTTGCCGGCTATAGGCACTGATCCTAATGCCGGCAAGGCGCGACAAATCGGCGGCGAGACTGGCGCGATCGGCAGCCGTCACACGCCCATAGGGAATGCGCCCAATCCCGTCGGGGCCGACCCGGACATAACCCTGCAAAAAGCGGTTCCATACGCCATGGTCTATGCTCGCGGCGGACGCGTCGTCATGCGCCTGCCATTTGGCCCAGAGCTCCGCTCGGGGCGCAGCGCCTGCGGGGCTAAACCAGACTAGCGCCGGCAATACGGCCACTATCGGCAATTTCCAAAACATCATCGGTTCGTGCCAGTCGTCGTCCGCACTTGGGAGGAAGGCGGCGATGGCTCCGCGAGCGAGAACCTGAGTTGGATCAGATCGGGGTCATCGAAATGGCGCCTTCCGAGAAAAGCGGTGGCGTGCTTACCCCATTGGCGCATTGCGCCGGTATCGTCTACGCCTGTCGGCCAGAACAACAACCGCTCGCCGCGTTCGGTGCCTGGCACGATCCCGTCGGGTCCGAAGGCGCTGCGGGTTGCGTCGCCGATGCTCGGCAAGGCACGCAATTCGTCATCTTCGGCGAAACGATAGAGAGTGCCGCGGCCGCCCGTGTCAAGGCGCAGACCCGTGAGGTAGTGAGCGCGGCTCGCGACTTCCAGACGATGCGCCAAGTCGGATCGACCGAGGGCAATGTCGCGGGCACAAACGCCCATTCGAGGCCGGGCTGTGGCGACGGCTTCACTCTAACCCGCGCAGTGGGAAAGAACATGTGATAGCAGCCGCAAGGATGGATGGTATCGTAGACGAGCGGATGGCCCTGCGGGTCGAGCGTGACCCGGAAGACCAGCCCGTCGAGCCGGCCCGACACAAGGTCGAGCGACCTTTCGCGCGGTCGCTCCGGAAACCAAACCGTGTAGACGAGCTGCGTCAGGACATGGCGGTCATAGCGTGTAAAGGCCAAGCGCCGGTAGACCGTCGGATGCGAGACATTGACTTCCGGCGCTGGCTGCGCTCCCCATGCAAGCGGACCGAAGCGATCGAAGTCGCCGGATGTGACGATCTCGAATACCGGAGCAAAGGTCTCGAATAGTTGTTCGCGGTCATCTCGACTGAAACGCGGAATGCCCAACGGGTCGGGGTTTGATCGCGCAAAGATCGCTGTTAGGCCGCGTGCGGTTAGCGGTCTGCCGGGCAGTTCGTATCTAGCGATTGGCCCTGCGGCAGTCTCGCCTGCGGCAGCACGTCGAAACCCGTCAACGGTTTGCGCTTGCCAATGATCGATGCCGATGGAGAAGGGCAATGTAGCAAGCGGATACAGCCCCAAAACTCGATTTAGATCCGAATACTCGTCAGGAACCGCGGCTCGCGCAGCCAACGCCTCTCTGCCCGACTTCGATTGGAGATCCGCGCGACCCAGTTCCGCGGCGCACACCTCGACCTTGGCCGCGGCCGCTCTCCCGTCGGGAATGTTTAGAGACCGCAGGAGGGGAGGGGGCAAATTTTGCAATTCACATGACCTCGCGCGGGCGTCGAGCGCTCTCAGCCGCTTTACCCAGGCTTCGAAGGCCGGAGGATTTTGTAGTATCTCTTTGCGGAAGGAGGCCAAGAACCGGTCGAGCCGGAAGTAGGGATATCCCGGTGTGCGATAGACGCCCGCGTCGCGCACACCGGCGTGGTCCACTGTTGCGTCGAGCGTAGCGAACCATTGCGCGCAATCCTCCCCCCGTATTGGCTCAACCGCGGCGCAGCCAACAAGAACGATCGAGATAAATGCCCATGCGACGCCGGCCCTTCGGTACACGCCAGCTCCGTCACTCGGGCCGGTTGTTCGCCTCGAGCTTGCCGCGGCGCTCGACCTCCCGGATCATCCCAAGGAATTGATCTGTCACGGCCTCGCGCAACCCCGGCGCCATGATGAACAGAGGCAATGCAATGTCAGGCTCAATGACACCGCGCCAGCGTAGTACGAACTGGTCATGGGCGCCGGAGACAGGCTCGATCCGGTAGGCCCCCGCCAGCTGCTTAAGATTCCCCGTCAGTACGCGGACGCCGATCGTTCCCGGATAATGCTCGTCGGATTGCACAACGACAGCGATCGGATAGTGGAAAAACCAGATATTGGCCTCACCGATCTGTTCCACGGTGACAATGCCGCCACGCCGCTGGAGGACGCGGCTCGTTTTCATCCCGGGAATGAACGCGGCAAGATGATCATAATCGGTCAAGGTGCGCCAAATAATCGGCAGTGGCGCGCGAAGGGTCGCGTGGGCGGTGATCGCCAGCGCATTACCTTGCAGTTGCGCCTCGACAGCGACATCCTCGGCGCTGCGAGCCGGTTCTCCACCGACCGTGATGGCCGCGGCGGTGAAAGCGGCCACTAAACTCATTGCGAGAACTGTCCGAGAAGACAGGGCCATGTTCAACGAGCATTAAACTGCGCTATCAAGATCGAAATCACGGAGCCGGTCCGGTCAGCTCCCGTTCAAGAGGACTCGCACAGGCCAGCTTTATTCCTGCCGGACGAGCAAATGACAAGTGGCCTCGTCGATCCAGATTGGGTGCTCAAGCTTTGCCGGAAAGGGCAATTAAGCGAATATCGATCGCCTTGACGGCGAAAACAGCCGTGAGACAATCCACAATCTGCCCGAATGGGCGATGACGCGCCACGTAATTCCCGGAGAAAAACACGGTGTTTGACAAGGGCAACCCCGTCCTGCTCGCGAATCGCAAGAAAAAACCGCGGCCTGTTTGGGGGTTCGCTGTCGGGTTGTTGCTATGCTGCTGCGGATGCGCTGCAACGCCTCAGGACGCTGCAACTGCCGATGACGTTGGTGATGAGAACGACCCGGCTGAACCGGTAAACCGGGCAATCTTCAAGGCCAATGTGGCGGCCGACCATGCGGTCATCAAGCCGGTCGCGCAGGCTTATGTCGATCATGTGCCCGAG
>JBARIB010000921.1:0-4635 GCA_049799535.1 Allostellaceae bacterium
GTTCATGCCAGGGGCAGGCTCTGGGTCCCCGCTTTCGCGGGGACGACGAAAATTTGTCGTCCCTTTCGAGCGAGGATACCGAAGCGAGATGGGTACGACATACGCTAATTTACGCAATCAGGTACTAGTCTTCCTCACCAAGACCGCTGATGAAACTGACTCTGATCCTTGATGCCGCCCCGGTCGGGGTGCGCGCCAGCCTCGTCGAAGAATGGGACGAGGTCACCGGCGCGACGAAAATGGAGCCGAGGGTTCGCCTCTTCGACAACGAGGAAGAGGCACTCGCTTGGGGCCGCTCGCTGGCGAGCCGCCGCGGGCTGAAGCAGCTATTCCTGACCGATAACAGAAAACCGGTCTCCTGATGAGGCGCGCCGGCTCCGGCCCGATTGCAGTACTCTTGCTTACCCTCTCGGCGCTTCTCGCCGCCGCGACAGGGCTGGCCGAGAGCGGCATCGCACCAGCCGGGTCACTCCCGACGGCTCGCGACTTCATGATCCAAAATGTTTGCCTCGATCCTGCAGGAGCAGTGCTCGGAGGGGTCAGCCCAGCCGATGGCGACCCGCGCTGCGCCACGCAACGCGATCTGCGACCCGGCGAGAGGCTGCCTTACCACAAGCACGATCATCCTGGGGTGCGAGACCAGGCGGCGATCCCGCGCGGTTATCAGCGGCATGATTCCTTCCCCGTCGAAACGGCGCAATTGGGAACGGTGGTCGAACATTCCTTTGACTTCGGCGCCGGTGATGGCCGGCAATTCGGCGTGTTCGATGCGGGCCGCGGCGATGGCGGCGATATCACGCTGCTGTCGCAGGAAGCGGCGTCGTTCGCCGCAACCGAAGACGGCGGTGCCGGGTTTCAGCTGTTTGTCGGGCCGGATTGCCGCGACCAGGTTGGCGCGGCCGGAGTAGCGCAATCCTGGATTATCGCTCTTCTCGACCCGAACCGGCCTTTGCAGGGGGACACGGTGGCGCGGCTCTCCGATCTCAAAGAGGGCCGACAATCACAATGCCAGACGCGGCTCAACGCCGCCTTCACTCGCTGGCGCGTGCGGCCGGTGACCTTTCGCGCAGGCCAGGGCCAGGGCGATCCGGTCACGCTGGCAACACTAATCTCGGAGCATTATGGCGGCGAGCATCCCGAATCCGCGGACCATGTCGAGCGCTTTTACTTTACGCGCGAGCTCGGCTCGACCCGCTGGGAGCGCTGGCAAAACCTCTCCCACCGCCGCGATTTCAGCCCCGACCGACTTGCCAAGGCGGCCTCGGACCTCGCCCTCTCCGGTCGCTGCAGCAAGACCGATCCTCCGGGCGCCGACGCCGGCTTTGTGATGATCGACTGTCGCGAATGGACCGTAATCGTGCCGCCCGATCGGCCGGGTGGCGATGACGCCGGGTTTTTCATCGACGCAATCAGGTCACGTCATCTTGCCGACGGACTGTTTTCTGCGCCAAGCGGCGCCGAATGAATATTACCCTCCTTTGGCCGGCGGTCACGGGGTCGCCTCCAGCGTAAAGTGAGTGGTTACGGTGGTTTTGTTTGGGCCAAGCCCCGGTCCTTTTGGATTGACGATGACGTTATTGGCGGACAGGGCGAATACTCCCTTGCCATCATAGTAAGGCGGCCCAAACTTCACCGTTCCCTTGAACGGTGATCCGTCGCTCATCCTGACCGAATAGCTTGCCACGACAGCGCCGCGGGGCATCGTGTCGGACACATGCGGCGAATTGGGCGCGACCGTGATTTCGGGCTCTACTGCCAGGGCGTGCCTCACGGCAGGCGTAGAGCCGTCGCGAGTCGTCGCCGACAGGCCGGCCTTCGGCGTGATGGCCGCAGGAGCCGTGCCGTGCCACCCGCGGTCGGGACGAGCGCCGGGCTCAGCCCGGAGGATCTCTATCTGCCCGTTGGGCCCCCGGTGCAGCTCTGGAATCGGCCCGCCTCCCAGCGGCAATTCCTGCGCCGCGCCGGCCGTGAGCTGAGCCCCCAGCGCGCCACAACCGATAATAGCAAGCGAGATCCCTCGCAGGATCCAACGATTGCGTTTTACACACTCCCGACGGAAACCGTGCAACATCATCCGCGCCGATCTTAGCGCCCACCGCAGGAGGGCCACGCGCGCGTCCGGTGAATCGGCGACGTATCTCCTCACGGGCGGGGTGAGGCCGGCAGGCAAGGTCAGTCAGACTAGTTCAGCCGGGCTGCAGGAACAGGTTTCGTATCCTCTGCCGCGGGCTTGTCTGCATCGGCTTGGGCGAGATGCAGATAGAGCTGGCTAAAATGCAGCATGACCTGCTTGGCGTCCGGGTCGGCTAAGCGCTCCGCGGCCCTGCGCGCTTCCTCGGCGCGGTCGAGCCAGCTCTGACGATAACTCGGCAGTAAGGGCCTCTGCTTCTTCCGGGCTCTTTGCAAGGGATTACCCGTTCTGACCGGGACGAGAATAGGCCGGTCCCGCATTTGTGCATGTCCCCTGGGCATCCTCCGCCAATTGTTCACACCGGGCGATTATTTCGCCGAGGTAGCTCTTGAGCCGCGGCGTAGTAGCACCCGCTCGGAGCCCGCGGGCTCGCGCCGCTGCTGCACGATAATAGGCCGCGGATTGTTCTTCCAACGACCAGCCGTCTAAAATCTCGTTTGGCATCTCCGCTCCCCGCTCTCGATGGTGGGATTCCTCACGTCGCTTTCGACGGGTGGCTAAGAAAGCCATGATGCCGCCAATGAGGACACTCCCAGCCAGATGGCCCACCACAGCCCCAGCGACAGCAGCAAGGCCAGAAATAAACCCGCTTCTGGCCGCAGCGCCGCGGCGGCCTGGGTTGCCGAACGGCCGGATCGCGATGCCTCATCGCGACGCGGCGGATCGAGACGCCGGTAGTCCAAGAAGGTTCTGATGTCCAAGGCTCGTCCTCGGTGCTGAAGCGTGCGATGCAATCTCGCATCGACCGAGGCGATGTTAACCATCGCTGCGTCAACCCGCCGTCCCGATTTATGTCAAATTGACGTCACACCCGAAAGGCGAATTGGGGCACCACAGACGCAATCAACGAGCAGGATCGCGCGAGACAGAGTCCCGCCGATGCGGAAGCCTACGGGCGTCGAACCTCTTGCCGGTCGCCCGGGTAGGGACTGGACCTCGCGCCGGGTCAGCTCGGCACTAAACCACCGTCGACATTGTAGGCTTGGCCCGTAATGTTGCGGGCGGCTGGTGAGGCGAGAAACACTGCCATCGCGGCAATGTCCTCCGGCTGATTGGCGCGGCCGATCGGAATGCGCGCCTCGGCTTCGGCGTGCAATTCGTCCACGCTGATGCCGCGCTCGGCGGCGCGTGCCACAGCGTTGCGCGCGCCGAGATCGGTGCGGGTCACCCCCGGGCAAATTGCATTGACGTTGATGTTGTAACGTCCGAGCTGCTGCGCCGCCATCCATGTCAGGGAGATGACTGCGCCTTTGCTCGCCGCGTAGGCGGCGTTCGAGGCGCCGGGATAGCCCCGCCCGGAGATCGAGGCGATGTTGATGATCCGCCCGCCTCGCGCGTCGACCTCATTTTGCCGGATCATCTCGCGTGCCGCGCGCTGCAGGCAGAAGAAGACACCCTTGGCGTTGACTCGGTGGATGCGGTCCCAATCCGCCTCTGTCAGGTCCATAATGTGCGCGTAACGGGTCACCCCGGCATTGTTGACGATAACGTCGAGCCGACCGAGCTCGGCGACGGTGCGCGTGACCATCGCATCGATGCTCGCGACATCACCGCAATCGGCCTCGATCGCGATCAGCCGCCGCTGATTGCCGGCTGCCTCGGCGGCGAGACGCTGCGCCGCGGCAAAATCGATGTCGGCAGCCGCCACATCGGCACCGGCTTCGGCCATCGCGAGCGCAGTCGCGCGGCCGATTCCCGCCCCCGCTCCCGTCACCAACACGACCTTATCTTGCAAAATCGACATGCGCCTCCTCCGCTTCCGCTGCTGCGCGCGACGCACCGGTTCTATATGCAAGGCCCAACAGGAACGAGAGGCCAGCCCGATGCTCGCCAATATCCCCACGACCCAGACCGTCATCGAAATCAAGGCGCCCGGCGGGCCCGAGATGCTGGTGCCGACAACCCGTCCGGTGCCCGAGCCCAACGCTGGCGAAGTATTGATCCGCATCGCCGCCGCTGGCGTCAATCGCGCTGATTGCCTGCAGCGGATGGGGCGTTACCCGATGCCGCCAGGAGCTCCGGACATTCCCGGCCTCGAATGCTCCGGCACGGTGGTGAAAACGGGCGAGGGTGTTTCGCAATGGCAGGCCGGAGACCAGGTCTGCGCATTGATGATCGGAGATGGCTACGGCGAGTACGCTTGCGCTCCGGCAGTGCAGTGCCTGCCGGTCCCGGATGGGGTCAGCCTCGTCGATGCTGGCGGCCTGCCCGAGACCTTCGCGACGGTATGGACGAACGTTTTCGAGCGGATGCATCTGCAGGCGGGCGAGGTCTTCTTGGTGCAGGGCGGGACGAGCGGGATCGGGATTACCGCCATCCAGCTCGCCAAGGCCTTCGGCGCCAAGGTATTGGCGACCGCCGGCACCGACGAAAAATGCGGGGCTTGCCGCGACTACGGCGCCGATGTGGCGATCAATTACCGCACCCAGGATTTCGTTCAGGTC
>JBARIB010000922.1:0-7635 GCA_049799535.1 Allostellaceae bacterium
CTTGCACGGGGGCTCTTCTTCGTAAAGTGAGTACGCGGTTATGGGGTCACCGGGAGGGCGACCCTCACATGCATTATTTAGCACTTCTGCCGTGCCCTGTGAAGGGAACCCGCCGATCGCAAATCTCGAGGTACGAGATTCTTTACCCCGGCCGCCCCGCGCCACATATTGCAGCCATGGCTATATTGAAGATCGCGCGCATGGGTCATCCCATACTGCGCGCCACCGCCACCCCGGTCGATGATCCGACCGCGCGCTGGGTGCGCCGCCTCGTCGAGGACATGGTCGAAACCATGGAGGATGCGGATGGCACCGGCATCGCCGCACCTCAGGTCCACCAGTCCCACCGGATTGTCGTCTTCCGAGTGCCCGGCGAACGTCTGACCGAAATGCCCGGAGATGTCGCGCAGGATCTCACAGTGCTGGTTAATCCGATAGTCGAGAGACTCGGGCAGGAATGGGCCCTCGGCTGGGAGGGATGCCTGTCAGTTCCCGGGTTGCGAGGCGTCGTGCCCCGTCATCTGCGGGTAAGGTATCAGGGAACGACCCTCGATGGAGAGGTGATCGAGCGTGAGGTCGAAGGCTTTCACGCAAGGGTCGTCCAGCACGAATGTGATCACCTCGACGGAATCCTCTACCCACAACGTATGACAGACCATCGGCTGCTCGTTTTCGTCGAAGAGATGCAGCGCTACCCCATCGACCTCGCCGCCTACGTGGCCGAGACGCAATCGGCATGAGGAGCCCGCTCGCGGAGAGCCAGCGCGATGCGCTGATCGAGGCGATGTTGCCCGAGGTCCCCTTTGACGGCTGGTCGCGTGCGGCGTTGCGGGCCGCGGCGCGGCGGATCGACCTGCCTGCCTCAGAGGCGTTAGCGCTTTTTCCAGGCGGGGCCGCCGATTTCGTCGCCTGCTTTAGTCGCTGGGCGGACCGCCGCATGCTCGATCGGGTCGAGAGCTTGCCGCTCGATCAGCTGCGCGTACCCGAGCGCATCGCATTTGCGGTCAACATTCGCCTCGAAATCATCGAGCCGTGGCGCGAAGCCGTTCGCCGCGCGCTTGTGATCTTGGCGCTGCCGCAACACGCGGTGCTTGCTTTGCGCCTGCTCTACGAGACGGTCGATGGGATGTGGTACGCCGCCGGGGACAGCGCGACCGATTTCAGCTTCTATACCAAACGCGCCACATTGGCCGGGATCTACGCCGCGACGCTGCTCTATTGGCTGGAAGATCGGTCGCCGGGCTTTGCGGATACGCGCGCCTTCCTCGATCGCCGGCTCGCCGATGTCGGGCAAATCGGCGCCGCGCGCCGGCGCTTAGAGACGGCCCTCGATCGCGTGCCGAACCCGCTCCGGCTACTGCGGCCTCTGCGCTAGTCACCGGTGCGGGATAAGCCGGGTCACGTGGCCCATCTTGCGGCCCGGCTGGATCTCGGTTTTGCCGTATAAGTGCAGCTTTGCGAAGGGGTCGTTGAGCCAACCACTCCACTTCTCGACCTCGCTGCCTAGCAAGTTTTTCATCACCGCATCGGAATGGTGAGCGACCGAGCCGAGCGGCAGACCACAGATCGCCCGGACCAGCTGCTCGAATTGGCTGGTGATGCAAGCGTCGATCGTCCAGTGGCCCGAATTGTGCGGCCGCGGCGCAATCTCGTTGACGAGCACCTTGCCATCCCGCGTCACGAACATCTCGACTGCCAGCACCCCCACGAGGTCGAGCTTTTCGGCGACGTGACGCGCGATTGCCTCGGCCCGCCTCGCCGTCTCCGGCGAAATGCGGGCGGGCGCGATTGTCGTGTCGAGGATGTGGTTGAGGTGGCGGTTTTCGACTGGCGGATAGGCCGCCCAAGCGGCACCGGCGTCGCGCGCGACAATGACCGAGATCTCGCAAGAAAAATCGACGAAGCTTTCGAGGATCCCGATCTCGCCTCCCATCTGCCGCCAGGCATCCCCGAGCTCGGTTTCCGGCGTCAATGTCACCTGGCCCTTGCCATCATACCCCAGACGCACCGTCTTCAGCACGGCGGGGTAGCCCAAATCGGGCACCGCCCGCGACAAGGCGGCCGGATCGCAAACCTCCCGGTATTCCGCTGTATCGACGCCTATAGCGCGCAGAAAATCCTCTTCGCGCAACCGGTCCTGCGCGATCTCGAGAATTTCCGGCCGCGGCAGGACCGGTCTCAAGGCGGAAACCCAGCGAACCGACGCGGCCGGGATGTTCTCGAATTCGAAGGTGGCAACATCGATTGCGCCCGCGAAGCGTTCGAGCGCCTCTCGGTCGGCAAAATCAGCGACCGTCGTGGCGCCGCAAACTTGTTCGGCCGGGCTATCCGGCTCATCGGCGAACACATGACAGCGATAGCCAAGTCGTGCGGCGGCGAGCGCCGTCATCCGGCCGAGCTGGCCGCCGCCTAATATTCCGATCGTGGCTCCAGGGGCGAGCATCTTTCGGGGCTAACATCCCTGACCAGTCGGGTGGTCCGCCACATCCTGCGTCTGGGTCTGCCGCCACCGGTCGAGCGCCTGGGCCGCAGCACTATCGCTCAGCCCTAAGATGGCCGCCGCAAACAACGCGGCATTGATCGCGCCGGCTTGCCCGATCGCGAAAGTCGCGACCGGAATCCCGGCCGGCATCTGAACGATCGAGAGCAAGCTGTCGATTCCCTTCAGCGTCCTGCTTTCGATCGGTACGGCGAGAACCGGCAGCGGGGTCAACGCCGCGGTCATGCCCGGGAGATGAGCGGCGCCGCCGGCACCGGCGATGATCAAGCGCATGCCGCGCGACTGAGCCGTGCGCGCGTACTCAAATAGCCGCTCGGGGGTTCGATGCGCCGAGACGATCCGAGTCTCATAGCTGATTGCCAACCGGTCGAGCGTGCTCGCTGCGTGCCGCATCGTCTCCCAGTCGGATTGGCTGCCCATGATGATGCCCACCGCCCGACCGGCCTCGCTCAATTCGACTCCTTGCTGAAAAAAAGAGGGTGAAAGCCAAGATTATAGGAGCGGCAGGCGGCCGGCAACCGGAGGCCGTCGGCCAGCCAGCGCTAGCGCAGCCCTAGGCGATGATATCGGGCAACAGCTCGCTCTCGATCTTCGCGATCTGGTCCTTGAGCATAAGTTTTCGTTTCTTGAGCCGCTGCAGCTCGAGTTGGTCGACTGGGGCGCGCTCAGCGAGCTGCGCGATCACCTCATCAAGGTCGCGGTGCTCGGTTTTCAGAGCGGCGAGCTTCGCCTTCAACGCTTCAGTGTTCAGGTCCATGGCCGCTGCCACGAGAGTTTACTATCATTATAGCATCATGGACGCGCCCGGCACCATCAGCAGTGCCACCTTTAGACGCGACATCGTCCTTTATCATGCGGGGCCGAGGATCGGCATCGGCAGCGATGGTTGTCGACGTGCCGCTAGCTGTTGCGATCGCGATGCCCCGTTGCGTTGATCCGGACAGGGCGTTGGTGCGAACTGTGCGAGGCCTCGGGATCTGCCTTGGCGATGCCTGACGTCCACGGATCACCGGATAGCGAAGAATTCTGGCGCTTTTCGCTCGCTTTTTACGCCTATCCGGACACCGCCGAGGCGCTGATCGCACTGCAAGACCACGAAGCTCTCGACGTCAATCTAATATTGTTTGGCCTGTGGCTCGGTCTCTCCGGGCGCGGTCGGCTCACCGATGCCGGCTTAGCGGTGGCCGAAGCGGCGGTGAGCAAAATTCGCCGCGAAATCACCGAACCACTCCGCCTGATTCGGCGAAGGCTCAGGGGCAATCCCGATCCTGGCGTCCAGGGTTTGCGCGAAAGGATCAAGGAGATCGAGCTCGAGGGCGAGAGGCTCGCGCAAAGTCGGCTCGGCCGTCTCGCGGGGGGGCGCGAAAACGAGATCCCGGGGGCAGCCCGCCAAGCAATCGCCCTCGCCAACCTGGAACTCTATCTTGGTTCGGAAAGAGCCCCGAGCCTGGAAGCAGAGAAAATCCGAAAAGCCGTGAGAGCATTTGCGCCGGGTTAACTGCTGCTCGGTTCGGAGGGGAGGGTCTTCTCTTCCGCGAGAGGGGGTTCGCCCCATCTCTTCACCCATTCGGGTTCGAGGCCGAACAGGTCGAGCACGCGCCCTAAGGTTTGGTCGATCATCTCGCTGATGTTGCGCGGTTTGGCATAAAAGGCCGGGACCGGCGGCGCGATCACCGCGCCCATTTCCGAAAGTGTCATCATGGTCCGCAGATGACCGGTATGAAGCGGCGTCTCGCGCACCAACAGCACGAGCCGCCGCCGTTCTTTAAGTGTCACATCCGCCGCCCGACTCAACAACGTCGTGGTTACCCCGGTGGCGATCTCCGCCATGCTGCGGATCGAGCACGGGGCCACGACCATTCCGATCGTCTTAAACGAGCCGGAGGAAATCGGCGCTGCCAGATCGCCAATGCCATGAACGACATCGGCCCGATCACGGACAATCTTCGGCTTGAGATCGGTCTCGAGCGCCAAGGTCAATTCAGCCGCCCGGCTGATGACGAGATGCGTTTCGACCGGCAGAGGTCGCAACAGTTCGAGCAGCCGAGCACCATAGATCGCGCCGGAGGCGCCGCTGATGCCGACAATCAGACGAGGGAGCCCGGATCTTTCTGCCATCCCGCACTCTGTAAATTTAATCGTTCCGTCATATCTCCGTCCCAGGGTCAACGACCCTATAGCCGGGTTGTACCGCCGGCGGTAGCATCCGGCCCTGTCATCGTCTACTAGGAGGACCGTGCATGTCGCTGCAGGATCACATCGAGGCGCTGAAGGAGAAGCATGCTGAACTCGAACGCGCTCTCGATGAGGAAAACAAGCGTCCGCTTCCCAATCAGGACGCAGTCCACGATCTGAAGCGTCAAAAGCTCCGCATCAAGGACGAAATCTACCAACTCGGGAGGCACTGACCGCAGCCTCTCGGCAATCCGACTTCCCAAAAAGCCGGGGAGCTTCGTCTCACCCGGCTTTTTTGTACCCTCAGGCCTTTCGCGTCAGCGGTTGATCATCAGCGGCGGATCCTTGAGGTACGCCTCGGCCAGCCGGCGGCCGGTATCGCGCAACGATTGCTTATCCATAGCCGGCGTCTCGGCGGCCGGGACGCGCACAACAGTGTCGTTGCAGTAGGTCGGGATGATCGCGCCGGCCTCACGGCGCAGATTGGCGGGGTCGCGACCGGCGGCGACGGCCCGTATGCCGCGTCTGATCTGGTTGCGGAACATCGTGACGCCACGATCTGTGGCGCCGAGGTGCTCCAACCCGTGGATCGCGATGGGCCGCTGCGATACCTGGGCTTCGTAGTCGCCGGGGCGCCGCTGGCTCTCTTCATAGGATCCCGCCGCGAGTTGGCCGGGCAACATGATGTCGCGGTCGGCCCACCAAGCCGGGGTAACGCCTTCGCTCTCGCTGACATGTCGGAATTCGATGAACATCGTACTGGCGTCGTCCTGCGGCACGATCCAACGGCTCATCATCGGGCCGCTGAAGGGGTGCGCCCGGAGGCCATCCTCCCAGATCGGAGCCACCTGCTGCAGGTTGGGCAGAACCACTTCCACCATCCGCGCCCAGACGTTGTTTCTGACCCGTCTAGTGGCGACATAGATCATGCCCGCCGGAGTCTCGACGAACTCCAGTTCGGGTATGACCCCGAATTCCTCGGTAAACACCGCACCGCTGACGATCGTGTGCAGAAACGCCGTATGCGCCGGGTCCATGGCGTTTTCGAGGATCTGCAGCCAATTGCACGGATAGAAATATTTGCGGCCGGGGATGAGCCGATGGCCTTGCCGAACAAAGCTGTCGTACACCGGGAACGGCGGCCGCTCGTCGGGCGGGCCCATATAGGCAAACACAATCCCGTTGTACTCGTGGGTGGGATAGGCTCCGTGATAGAGCCGGTCCTTCAGGGTACTCTCGACGGGCTCGCCGGGGGTCTCGAGGATCGTGCCGTCCGCCGCGAACAGCCATCCGTGATAGCAACAGCGTATCCCTTTGGCGTCGATTAGTCCGAACTCCAAAGAGGTGCCCCGATGCGGGCAGTGAAGCTCGAGTAGACCCGCCGCTCCGCTTTGGTCGCGGAAAGCGACGAGTTCTTCACCCAGGATCTTGACTCGATGTGGCAGCTCGTGCAGCTCGTCTGAGAAGCAAATCGGCTGCCAAAAACGTCGCAAATACTCGCCGCATAGGGTGCCCGGGCCGATATGGGTGAGTTCGGTATCCTCCTCGGGAACATCGCGGTGATAGTAGCCGCCATACCTTGTCTTCAGAAACGGAGCTCTGGTAACCATGGTCGTCCTCCTTCAACGATCAGCCTGAGCGAGCGGTTCTTTTGAGCCTGCGGTTTGGTATGGCCCGCCGCCTGTCCAGCCGTTTCGAACAAGGTCGAGGATACGCGGGAAGTCGCCCGGCAGCACGTCAAAAGCCGGCTCCCTCGCAGACCCGTTCCCGGCATGGCTTGTGAGCGGCGTGATGCGGCGCGATCTCCATCGTCAGCGTCATCAACGCAATTAGGACTGCAGCAACCAGGCAGAGCCGTCTGCGCCGCCAGGTTCGGTTTGGGCTTTGCGTGACCGTCAAGATTTGGTGCCACGACGGCGCCGGTCTCCGGAACCGGTCCTCGTATTCAACGACCGTCATCCGGGACCGGCCATTCGCAGCGCTGGGCGAAAGGCCAGCAGCCATGCGCCCGCCAAAATCCAGACAATGACAACCCCGGCCAAAGCTCGCGCGGAAAATCCGGGATCGGATAGACGCTGTTGTAGAGCGGCCAGATCAGAGTGAGTATTCCGGCGAGACCGGACAGAGCCCAGGTGATTTGGCCGCCATTGAGACATTCGGCGAGTTGAGCGCCGGTCACGCCCACATATACGAGAATGAGTCCCAGTGTGCCGATTGTGGCAAGATTTCCGTAACAATCGGCCGCACTGACGAAGGGCGCACAGACGAGAATGCCGATGAGGCACAGCCCTCCGGTGAGGACAATAGCTGCACCGGGCGTGCCGCGAGAGGCGTCCACCTCGCCGATGTGCGGCGCCAGCCCAGCTCGGCCGAGCGCGAAGAGCAGGCGAGCAGCAGCGCTGAGCGCTCCGATGACGCAAGCGAATGCGCTGATGGCGGCGGCAAGGTCGATCGCGGTCGCAAAATTCTTCGAGATGTATTTTATGGCGAGATCGTTCAGCGGCGCGCCGGCGTTGCCGAGCGCCTCTATTTGATCGAGACCGTAGCCGACCACCTGGGCGTAGGAGACGAAGACAAAGAAGACGCCCGCCAGGATCACGGTTCCCGCGATCGCAATCGGTATGCCGCGGCGCGGTTTCACCACCTCCTCGCCGAGCGTGGCTGCACCCTCAAATCCGGCAAAAGACAGCACGGTGAACACCAAACCGTAGCCGACGCCGGACCATCCGCCGAATTCCGCCGAAGGCATAAAGGGTAGCGACGGGCAACCCGGTCGCCAACGCAACTCTGGCGACGATGATGGAGCTCAACGCAAGGATGGCCAGAACCGACAATCCTTCAAATGCCAGCATTAAGCGTGCCGCAACGCGCATATCTCGATAAGCGCAGTAAGCCGCGGCGAGGATCGCCCCAATGCCGACGATGACCCATAACGAGTCCAGATGCAGACCAAAGTTCTG
>JBARIB010000923.1:0-1650 GCA_049799535.1 Allostellaceae bacterium
TCCCTCGTAATAGAAGTAAGCACCCTCTTTGCCCGGCGGGTTGATCATCAGCCGCGGCGCCCGATCGCGATATTGCTTCTCGACCCGCGTTTCCCACAGATCCGGCGGCTCGCTGACGTGAGAATCCGCCGAAATCAACTTATACTCCGGCATTTCCGACCTCCTCCCAGATAAGCCCGTGGCCTGTGCGCATTGTTACTGAGGCGCCGGCGACGCGTCCAGGATTACGATCGGCGACCACCAGGAGTTGAGTCGACCATCGCCCATTGCTGCATCTGCAGCAAATCTGCAGCAAAACCTCTCCTTCAAGTTGAAACCAAGTCCAAACGCAGTCTGCGCTCTCACGAAGGCAATTTTAGGATCGTCATCACTGAAGCAGGCCCTTGGCAACGCGGCGAAGCTCCTTGCCGCTACGGTCTGCAATTTTGCAACCTGGTGCGGTGGTACCCGCACGGGTTTCAGTCCTTGCCCGCTCACCTTTTTGTTTGCCTCGCGCGCCATTATGCCACGGGAATCAAAACCGAGTGGTTGTGTGGCCACCTTCGGCTGAGGGCGAGGGATCGAGGTCGCTAAGCGCTTGATGCGGAATTTAACCCGGCGTTAAAGCGATTCGCGTCCGCGCCGATCTTGTGCATATTATGGCATTCGTGCCGCCCTGCGGCGGCGCGGCGGATAAACTCGCGTCAACAGCTTCGGGTGAAGAGCATTTTGCGATGGAATTGACCGGGAGACAGGGTCTCTACGACCCGCGCAACGAGCATGATTCGTGTGGCATCGGTTTCGTCGCCAACATCAAGGGGCGAAAATCGAACGACATCATCGCGCGCGGCTTGCAGATCCTGGTCAATCTCGACCATCGCGGCGCGGTTGGGGCCGACCCCTTGGTCGGCGATGGGGCCGGCTGCCTCATTCAGATGCCGGATGCGCTGCTCCGCGACTGGGCGACCCTCCAGGGGCTGACCCTTCCCGAGCCGGGCCGCTATGCGGTCGCGATGTGCTTTTTGCCGTGGGAGGAGCGGGCGCGCGCGATCGCGGTCGAGCATGTCGAGCAATACATCCAGGCAGAAGGCCAGACGCTGATCGGGTGGCGCGACGTGCCGACCGATACGACCGGGCTCGGCGCCAAGGTCATCGAGACGATGCCGTGGATCAGCCAGGCGATCGTCGCCTGCAGCCCCGAGATCGCCGATCAGGATGCCTTCGAGCGCAAGATCCTGACGATCCGCAAGCAGGCGCTCAACACCGTGGCGGCGCTCGCCGAATACCATGGCATGCCGGGATTGCGGCACCTCTATATGCCGTCCTTCTCGACCCGCACCCTCGTCTACAAGGGCCTGCTGCTGGCCCCACAGGTCGGGAGCTTCTACAAGGATTTGCGCAACCCGCTGACGGTCTCGGCGCTGGCGCTCGTGCATCAGCGCTTTTCGACCAACACGTTCCCGTCGTGGCGGCTCGCGCACCCCTATCGCTTCCTGTGCCATAACGGCGAGATCAACACGGTGCGCGGCAACGTCAATTGGATGGCGGCGCGCCGGCAGGCGATGACTTCGGAACTCCTCGGCCCCGATCTCGCGAAGATGGTGCCATTGATCGGGCCGGGGCAATCCGATACCGCCTGCATCGACAATGCGCTCGAATTGCTCGTTATCG
>JBARIB010000924.1:0-4645 GCA_049799535.1 Allostellaceae bacterium
GCTCGCGGCCGCCCTCCTTCAATGTGATATCGATGCGCGAGGCGCCGGCGTCGATCGCGTTCTCGACCAATTCCTTGACCGCCGCCGCCGGCCGCTCGATCACCTCGCCGGCGGCAATGCGGTTGACGAGGCCCGGGGGCAGTAGACGGATTGTCATGCGGCAAGTCTACGTGACCGGCGCGACGGTGTCGCCGCAAACGCGAAAGACGCGGCCTGCTTGACGGCGGGCGCGGCACGCTGTGGATTGGCGATCGTTCCAAGCGAATCTCGGGCGGAGAAACGAATGCGGCGGAAGACAGCGGATGACCTGGGCCTCGACTACGTGCAGCGCGCCCGAGATTTCGCTCCCGAACTGACCGCTGCGTCATCTGAGATCGAGCGGCAACGTGAACTGCCCGAGCCGATCGTCGCTGCAATGGTCGACCGCGGCCTCTTCCGCATGCTGTTGCCGCATTCGTTGGGCGGTGCTGAGCTGCTGCCGGCCGCCTACTTCCCGGTCATCGAAGAAATCGCCAAAGCGGACGCCAGCGCTGCCTGGTGCCTCAACCAGGCTGCCGGCTGCTCGATGACGGCCGCCTATCTCGAGCCCGAGGCGGCAAAGGAGATCTTCGGCGGGCCGCGCGGCATCCTCGCCTGGGGTCCAGGGCCCGGTAAGGCGCGGAAAGTCAATGGCGGCTACCAGGTCAGTGCGACCTGGAGCTTTGCCAGCGGCAGCCATAACGCCACTTGGCTGGGCTGCCATGTTCCGATTTTCGACGAAAGCGGCGCGCCGCTGTTCCATGCCGACGGCAATCCGGTCATCCGCACCGTGCTGTTCCCGAAATCAAAGGCCGAGATGACCGACATCTGGCATGTCATGGGACTGCGCGGCACCGGCAGTGACAAATATTCGGTGAGCGAGCTGTTCGTGCCGGAACGGCATGTCGTTGCGCGCGACGGCGACAGCAAGCGCCGCGAGCAGGGATTGCTCTATCGCTTCAGCAGTCTGCAGCTCTATGCCTCGGGCTTTGCCGGGGTGGCGATGGGGATCGCGCGCAGCGCTCTGGATGCATTTATCGAGCTGGCGTGTGACAAGGTGCCGTTCCGCGGTAAACGGGCCTTGCGCGACAACAATGTCGTGCAGTCGCAGGTGGCGCAGGCCGAGGCACGACTGCGTGCCGCGCGCGCCTATTTATTGGGCTCTCTCGAGGAGATCACCGAGGAGGTCGAGCGGTCGGGCCGTATCACGCTCGAACAGCGGATGACGATCAGGCTCGCCTCGACCTTTGCGATCCACCAATCGATGAGTGCGGTCGACACCGCCTATCACGCCGCCGGATCGACGGCGATTTTCGAAGAAAACCCGTTCGAGCGGCGTTTCCGCGACATCCACACGGTCTCGCAGCAATTGCAGGGCCGGCAGGAGCATTTCGAGACCGTCGGCCAATACCTGCTCGGCCTCGAACCCGCCTCGCTGGCCTGGCTCTGAGCGTTACTCATCTTGCCTCCGCCGGCTGGTCGCGGACGGTTTTGGCGATTTCCTTCTGTCGGTCGAACTCCTCACGTCGGCGCCGGATCTCATCGGGCGATAAGCGGTCGATGTTCGAGTAATCGAGCTTCCACGAGGCATCGGCATTCCAGCGCAATGGCGATTGCACCGTCGTGCGCGCAGCGGGCGCCGCTTCGAGGACCCGTAGCGCCAGCTCCAATGTGAAGGCCTGCGACGCGGGGTCCTTTGGCCGGCCCGCCGCATTCCCCAATGGAAAATCGCTGAACAGAAAGCGCGGCACCCCGCAATACTCGACGATGTCCTTGGCGGAGCCCAAGACGATCGTGGCGATGCCGTTCTCTTCCAAATGCCGGGCGGCCAGACTCACGGTCTGGTGGCACACCGGTCAGTTGGCGGCGAGAATGGCCGCGTCTACCGCGTCGGCGCGGCAGCGCGCAAGTAGTTCGGGGCAGTCTCTCTGGATCGTTGTGCGATGGCTGCGGTTAGTCGGCGCGCCATGGAAGCGCGGTGCCACGGCGCCAATCCGGCCCGTAGCCGCACAACGGCGCAGTTGCGGCAGCGGAAACCAGGTATTGCTGTCCTCGGCGGTGGTGTGCGCCCGGTCGATCGCGACATGCGAAATCCGTAAGTCGTGGTCGACCGCAGTGTCGCCCGAATAGACCTCATAGAATTTGGCGGCGGCATTGTAAGCCGCGCCAGGTCCCTGGTCGCCCTTGCCGGGCTGATAGGGAGCCGCCGTCGTGATCAGGGCGACGCGGAATTCAGCCAGCGGCTTTTTGAGCGGCTGGAACGGCACCTCGGTGTAATGCGCCCAGCGATAGGGCGCGCCATAACCGAGCGCCTGATAATATTCGCGGATTCTCTGCATATACGGGATCGGCGCGTCGTGCTCGGGGGCAAAGCCCGGATATCCGTCTTGTTCGCTCATTTGGTTTCCCCTCAATGTCGGAAGCCGAACAGCGCCTGCGCATTATGATGCAGGATTTTATCGACGTCGGCTTTGGGCAAGCCCAGCCGCTCGATATAGGCGAAGGTCTCCTTGTACGCCTCATAATCCTGCAATACCGGATAATCGCTGCCGGTCACCAGGTGATCAGCCCCGAAAGCTTCGAGGGCGCAAGTGAAGGCGGCCTTCGAGCCGTAGCACACGGTGTCGTACCAGAAGCGCCGGGCGGTGACGCTCGGCGGCTCGGCGAGGTTCGGGTGATCGCGCTGGCCCTGCTTGTCGAGTCGGTTCAGCAGCATGGGGATCGGACCGCCAAGATGCGGTACGATGAATTTGATGTTCGGATAGCGGTGCGGGATCTGCCTGGCGATCATGTGCAGCACGAAGGTCGCGTCCTCCAGCGAGGTGCCGACCGACGCCCGATAGCCGTAATCGACGATGAAAGGCGAGCAGATGCCGGTGCCGGCCGGGTGCACGAAAAGGATCGCGCCGCGCCGGTTCATCTCTTCGTATATCGGCTCGAACTCGGTCTCGGCAACCGACCGGTTCAGGCAGATGATGTTCATATTGACGCCGACGCAACCGAGCTGGTCGAAGCCGCGCTCCATCTCGTTCAAGGCAGCATCGATGTGCGGCAATGGCAGCATCACGTATGAGGCGATCCGGTCGGGATAGCGGTGCGCCAGATCCGCATAGCCGTCATTGAGCATCTGCACCGCATGGATGCACTCCTTCTCGTCCGCCAGGTAAGGCGGCCAATGCGGCGAGAGCACTTGTTTCTCGACCCCGGCGGCATCCATCAGTTCGAACCGGCCGCCGATGTCTTCAGCCGAATCCGAGAATGGGTGACGTGCCAGGCCGGTCCTGACCGGAACACCGACGCGAGGCCAGAAGCGGTCGCCCATAAAATCGCTGAAGTTCTTTGGGAGATAATGCGCATGTACATCGACAATCAAATTCCGGCTCCTATCAGGATGCTCGCAGGTCCGCGACAGGGTAGGCCCCTACCGGTCGGGCGAGCAAGGTTAGAGGCTTGGCGGAGCTGGCCGCCGTTAACCGCTTCTGAGCAAAGGCGCGCTACAAAGTTGCACGGATGAGGTGCTCTGGAAATTCGGTTTAGTGTTGTGCGACAAGCTCTGCGTCTAATCCGCCTTTGCGCGTGCCTGGTGTTCCTATTCGCTATTGCGGTCCCCGGCATCGCCGCCGCCGCACCATCGGCAACCATTGAAACCTGCTTCGCGCCCGAAGATGATTGCGCTGCCCTTGCGGTTCGCGCGATAGACCGCGCTAAGCGCGAGATCCTGGTCGGCGCCTACGGGCTGACGACGGGAGCGGGAATCGTCGAAGCATTGCTGCGGGCACGTGGGCGCGGCGTCGAGGTCAAACTGATCGCCGACAAGACGACACCCTGCGGCCGCTACAGCGGCATCGACCCGCTGGCGAAGGCCGGGGTGCCGGTGTGGATCGACCACAGCGCGCGTATTGCGCATGCCAAGACGATGGTTATCGACGGCGTCGTCACATTGAACGGGTCTTACAATTGGACGCGCGGCGCGGCGGCCAATTCCGAGGATCTGAACCTGGTTTCGTCCCCTGCGGTCGCCGCGGCCTATGCGGCGCATTGGCGCGATCGCCAGGTATTGTCGCAGCGTTTTGACCAGCGCACGGATTGGTGCGGCGCCGGCGCCCGCTGATCCCGAGCGGTCTTGCTGGGCACCCGTGGTAGGCCGCATCATGCCCTCCATCCGCACCACTACCGCGCAGGAGAGGATGGATGCCGACCCCAGTCGAAGAGAAGGATGCAATAAGAGAATTGCTGGCCGAATACTGTTTCCAGCTCGATGACGGCCGCTTTGCCGAGATGGCGGCGTTGTTCACCGAGAACGGCATCTGGGACACCGCTTTCGGCAGGGCGACCGGTCGCGCGGCGATCGCCGAGCTGGCGCGCAATATCAGAGCTCAGGGGGGCGAGCAGCGGCCTCGCGGGATCCATCTGGTGACCAATATTTCGATCGCGCTCGACGGCGCGAGCGCCCGCGTGCGGTCGAACTGGACCGTCGTGCAGAACAGCCCGGAGGGGCCGAAGATCGGCTCGGGCGGCGCCTATCGCGACGAGCTGGTGAAAGAGGGCGGGCAGTGGCTGTTCCGCTACCGCAAGATCGACCGCTTCATCGCTCCCTAAGGCCGCATCGCGCTATTTCTTCGGGGCG
>JBARIB010000925.1:0-4414 GCA_049799535.1 Allostellaceae bacterium
GCCTATAATAAAGGTGCATATACTCCTTTGTCGAGAGCCGCCTATCTTTTTTTCGGAGTGCCGTGATGAGCGCCGAGGGCCAGCGCAGCTTGCAAGAATGCAATTGCCTTGCGATCCGCCAGGCGGCGCGTCACGTAACCCAGTTTTATGACCAGCTGTTCGCGCCGGTTGGATTGCGCGCCACTCAGTTTGCGATCCTCAGCCGCCTGAGGCACGAGGGCCCGATGACGATCAATGCGCTCGCCGCCGCGCTGGTTATGGACCGCACGACCTTGGGCCGCAACATCTTGCCGCTGCAGCGCGACGGCCTGGTCGAGGTCACCGCCTCACCGGCCGACCGCCGCCGGCGCGAACTGCGCTTAACCGGGCCGGGGCTGGAGAGACAGCGCCAGGCGAGCCAGTGCTGGGCCAAGGCACAGCAGCGCTTCGATGAAGTATATGGCACCGAGCGAGCCGAACGCTTGCGCGGCCTGCTGCACGAAGTCGTCGCCAGCGACTTCGCAACGGCTGGTTAGCCCTGGCGCCCCAAGCCGATAGAACGCGAGATCTTCCAATCTTTCGTTGAGTAATGCCGCGAAGGTGTATTTCAGCAGCGCTTCGGCCGATGCCGCATTGCTCGCGAGGTCGGCGAAGGCGATCTCCGGCTCGATCATCCAGAACCCGGCGAGGTGCGGAACGGAAACACCTCCTTGGGCGTTTACCGCGGGCCCCCAACTCGCAGGTGATCGTCATGATTCTTAAGATTTCGACCAGTTTGGCCTTCGCAGCGGCTTGCCTGACGGCGGTCGCGGCTATGCCCGTCCACGCCGCTACCTCGTCGGCCCGGCAAAACGTCATCCATAGCGACCATTACACTCGAATGTTACAAACGAACCGCGCCTTCCGCCAGGCGCGGATGCGCAAGGAGTGCGGTCCGATCACCGATCCGCAGCTCCATCAACAGTGCCTGGCGAGCTTCCAGGAATACTCACCTATGGTCGCATCGGCGGCATCTCACCGGAAGGTCGCCTCGTCCGGGCACCATGCAAACCAATCTGTAGGTACTTCGGCCGCTCCGCGGCATTACCAGAGCCATCTCGGTAAGTAGGCCGCCCGTTATCCGTTGGAGGTCGCCGAACAAGGTGGCCTTCAACGGAAAACGCAAGGTGGCGAGCAATGGCCCCCAGGCCAATCCGGACGACACGTCGCCCGGGCGGTCGGCGCGGCCGAAGTGATCGAGAGCCGACGCTGTGACCGGCTCCTTCATCCGAGCCGGTCGAAGAAGGCGCGATCTTCCTGTCGTTCCTTCAGTGCCGCGAAGGTGTATTTCAACAATGCTTCCGCCACCGCGGCATTGTCCGCGAGGTCGGCGAAGGCGATCTCCGCATCTATCGCGCCACGCCCTGCACGAAGTCGGCAGGCGTAACGATTGGGATTCCCCGGAACGGATTGAGCGTGAGGAGATCGGCGTCGCCGGAGACGATCAGATCGGCGTGGCCGTTGACAGCCAGCTCCAGGAATTTGTCGTCCTTCGGATCACGGCAGGCGGTGATTCGCGCGGTGATCGTGACCAGCTCGGCCGCCGCCAGCAGTTCACTTAACCAGTCTCTAAAGTGCAACGGGATCAGCGGCGCGAGACGCGGGCGGGCCAGCGTGATGAGCAGCTCTCGCTCGGCGATCGCCGATTTGAGGAGCAGCCCGCTCTCCGCCACGAGATGAACGGCCATACCCGGTTGCGATTTTTCCTTTAGCGCCGCGCTGATAAAGACATTGGTATCGACAACCACCCTCATTCGAGCAGCGATTGCGCTTCGGTGCGAGCCTCATTGATCAGCCGGTCGATATCCTCATCGGTCAGTCCGGCCGCGATCACGCGCGCGCGCGCTTCCCGCCGGCCGGGGATCAACTCGTCAGGCTCAATCGTGATCGTGACGCGATCATCTGGATCAAGGCCCCGCCGCACCAACTCGGCGGCAACCTTGCTCACAGTGGTTTCGATCACTTCGCTTCGCGACGACATGGCTGTAGCTCCTCAGCTTCAGAATCTAGGCCTGTGCCGGCCCAGCGTCAAACCCGGTACCGACGATGAGCCTCTTTGCGCCGTTGGAAGGCAGGTGAGTTAGGCGAGGGTGCTCGAAGCCGAGGCCGAAGCCGGCATGCCGCACCGTGCCGTAGCGGCGCAGGTCGCGGTACCAGCTGTAGTGCTCGCGGTCGATGCCCCACTTGACCGGGAATTCGAATTTCTCGTTGGCGCGCTTGAGTACTTGGATTGCCTCGCCGTAATCCATATACACGAATTCCGAGCCGACGATCCCTTTCAGTTTCGCCAACAGCCCCTTCTCGATCCGCAGCTCGAAGACGTACAGAAGGCCGCCGGACACCGGGACCCGAGCACGACGAAGCTGTATGATCGTCGCGGGCAAAACCCCGAGAAGGCGGCGAGTTTTTTTCTACGTCCGAACTCTCTCCAAGACGAGATGGAGGATCAGATTATGAGCGCCACACCCGACCAGTTCGAAGGCAGCTGCCTGTGCGGCGAGGTCCGTTTTGTTGCTATCGGTCAACCGAAGTGGGTCGCATGGTGCCATTGTCAAAGTTGCCGAAAGCATAGCGGCGCGCCTGTTTCCGTCTTCGTGGCGTTCGAACGCGCGGCCTATACCGTTACCAAGGGTGAGATAACGAAATTCAATTCTTCGCCGGGGACACAGCGGGGATACTGTGCCAGATGCGGGTCAACATTGACCTGCGAAAGTGCGCGCTTGCCCGACTGAGACGCATTTCCATGTCGGCGCATTTGATAACGCCGCGCGACTTCAGCCGACGAGACACATCTTCCCCGAGGAACGCTTGCCCTGGTTGCATACGGGCGAGACTGAGCGCGCGATCTGAAAAGGATCACACACTCAGCACCCATCTATTTCGATTTGTGCGCCAAAAGGCGTAGCCGTGGACCGCGAACAGCCGCGCCTTGCTTTCGCCCGCCAGCCCCACCAAAGGTGTCCACCGTCACTCATTCTCCTCCTCCTTCGCGAAAATTGCCCCATAATGGTAAGGCGGCAATTCGATAGTCCGGCTCAATACGAGACCGGCGGGTTTGAGGAGCACCGCAACATCGCGGGCTTCGATGCGCATCTCCGTCCGCGGCCCGCGCGGCTGCCCGAGGACCACCGTTTCCTCACGAGGACGACGATGCCAGTTGACGACCCCGAATTGCCCTTCGGGTTTGAGGATTGCCGCGACGGCCCGCGCCAACCCAAACTGATCCGGAACGCCGTGGAAGGTGTTGGCGAGGAAAACGTAGTCTACCGGCGTCGGCACGATCGCAGCGAGAGCCATGGCGTCGGCCACGATAAAACGGCAGTTGGTCGCACCAGCCGCGCCAACGCACGCCCGTGCCCGATCCAGCATGGCATCGTCGATGTCGATGGCGTAGACGCTCTCCGCCAGGCCCGCGAGTGGGGCGGTGAACAGGCCGTCTCCGCAACACAGGTCAACCGCGACGATACCTGCCCGCACCCCCATTTCGACGAGAACCTTCCCCGGATCAGACCACAGCGTTCGCCACCAATCGGCATCAGGCATTGTGGTTGCCGGGAAAAAGCCGACAATCATGCGATTCTCGGGGCTCAACGCGTACCGATCACCACGACATCAGCGGCCTCGAGCTCGGCGCCGCGACGCGGCTCAGTGCCGGCTCGCCAGGCCGATCGAAAGCGAGAGAGCGCCCACCAAGATGAGGCTGGAGGCCCAGGTCGCATCCAGATTGAACCAGCTCCGCGACACAAACTTGAGACCCAGATACCGGTAGACCAGCCACGCCAATAATCCGCCGGCCGCGATCATCGCGGCAGCGTGGACGACGGAGACCAGGACGGCCACACCGAGATTGGCATTGATCAGGGCCCCTGCCGCCTCGTGGCCGCTGTTGAGGTCGGCAGTCCGGCAGAGACCAAGATAGATCGGCACCAGCATCAATCCCGCCCCGTGCGCGATCGCCACGGCAAAGGACCAGAGTCCCAGTTGCGTCGGGCGTATGCGGGCGAGTACCCGCGGATGGCGCCGGCTGACGAACCGAAAGATGCCGAACCCGATGACCAGAAGGCTGGCGCCGATCTGGATCTGTGCCTGCCATTGGACGAGCGCGATCAATAGAGAGAAGGGAAGGATCATCACGAGCATCGCCAGCAGATGGCCGACCGATAGCGGCCAAAGTGCTGCCACGAGGGCCCGCGAACTTCTCTCCATCAGGCCGGCCGAAACGGCAAGTGGCCATCCCATCCCCGGGTTCACCCCGTGATAGAGGCCACTCGCGACGACAGCCAGCCAGAGGGCGGCAGGTGTCCAGTCCAGTCCCGTCCACCCAGGTTCACGCCGACGGGTAACAGAACGAATCCGTCGAGCAATCGCCGCCCTCGAGCCGGATCTGATGCGCCCG